>JAVVPF010000020.1 GCA_036655895.1 Cloacibacillus sp.
CCACCTATGGCGTAGTCTTCTTCATTTTGAACTTTTCTTCCTTGATATATTCCAAATCCGATGAAACAGGCAAAATATAAAACAAACACAGCCAAGTATTGCAAATTATTACTAAAGCTCATATCCATCCTTAATGCCTCCCGTTCAAATTCTTTGATTCTCGGAAGCTTTCATCTGCTGCAGCCAAAAGAAAGAACGTTCCAAGGAATGTTCTCACTATAAAAGAAAGGAGCACAAAAACCTATATCTATCCTTCTTTAAAATTTTGTACCTAATGGACAAATTATGAATGCAATAAAGTTGGTAATAATTTACAGTAAAATATGACGAGAGGCGTCGTGATTAAGAATATTAAATTATTATGATGAAATTTAATCGCCATGGTCTCTAAAAGTCCCAGTATAATATAAAGGCACATAGAAGCAGTTCAGAATGACGAAGGAGGGCTTTTTATGATGGAAGCGCCTGTTTTGTTTGAGAAAAAAGAGGCTGCGGCGTGGGTTACTCTAAACCGCGCGGAGCGGATGAACACATTGACGCCGGAGCTGATCGCCACGCTTTTGGAGACGCTTGCGCGCTGTGAGGCCGATGATGAGGTGCGCGTCGTGGTGCTATGCGGAAAGGGCCGCGCTTTTTGCGCCGGCGGCGACCTTCCCACAATCCGTGGCTTTGAGCGTGTGGAGGAGGCCGAGGCCTATGTGCGCGGCGCGGGAAAGATAACGTCCGCCATTTTGTCCTCCAAAAAGCCCTATATAGCGATGGTGGGCGGCGCCGCGGCGGGAGCCGGCTTCAATATCGCGCTTGCCTGCGATTTTATCTGTGCCGCGCGCGGCGCTAAATTCACTCAGGCCTTTGCTGCGATAGGGCTCATCTCCGACTGCGGCGGTAGCCTGCTTCTGCCGAAGCTTGTCGGGCTTGCGGCGGCAAAGCGCCTTATGATGCTGCCTGATGTTTTGTCCGCCGAGGAGGCGGCGTCGCTCGGTATAGTGACAGAGGTGGCGGACGATGCGCGGCTTGCCGAATGTGTGGGAAAGCTGGTGAGTCGTTTTGGGGCGCAGTCTCCGCTTGCCTCTGCCGCCAGCAAGCGTATGCTGAACATGCGGCTTTGCGCGGAGCTGGACGGAGCTCTCCTTTTGGAGGAGGACGCCCAGTCGCAGCTTATCGTAGGCGCCGACTGTAAAGAGGGTATAGATGCGTTTTTTGCAAAGCGGGCGCCGGTATTTCACGGCAAAAGCTGACGACGGCCACGCGGCGAAGAATGCGCATAACAGGTATAACGACAGTAAGGGGCCGCGGCAAGCGGCCCCTTACTGTCGTTATTTTTTATTTTTGCCGGATCGCCGTCTTAGTCCCTTAGACGCTTTTTATATATTCGTTCATCGGTTTTGACATATAGGCGTTGTCGGGGAATTTGTCTGTCGTCACATAGCCCGGAGCTGCGTCTATAAGCTGAGGGATGCGGTTGACTATCGTGGCGCATGTAAGTTCAACGGTGGCTGGGCGGTTCACTACGGCAGTCGTCTCCGGCTCGCCGAACAGCGTCCAGACGTTGGCGTCGTATTCATCAGGCGCGTAGACTTTGCCGATGCACTCCGTCTCAATGACGACGCCCTCTTTCGTCTCTGTGGTGACGATGGCGCGCATTCCCGTCGCGTCGCCGGATTTTACCGTCATGCCGAGCGTGGACGATTTCAGATCGCCGTCGTGCGTCGTAGCGACGCACCTTTGAGTCTGCGACGTAGGCGTGAGGCCCAGCTTCGCGCAGAGCCAGCCGTTCTGGTTCCACATGTATGACGGGATGTAGGCGCCGCTTTCCACCAGTTTCTTTATTTCGTCGGAGGAGAGTTTGTTGTAGGCGCCGATTTTTTCGTCAAATTCCTCTGGCGAAAGCCCCGCTCCGTGCCCTTCGGCAAGAGCTATGCCGTAGTCTTCAACGTTGTAGCTGCTTGCGCCGTATATTTTCGTTATAGCGGCGGACGATCCCGCGAGGTTTGAAACGAGCGTGCCCCAGAACAGGTCGGGGTAGCCGCTGCCGCATAGCGTGCACTGGTTTGCCTTGGCCAGCTCGTCAAGTTCCTGTGTGACGGCGGGTGAGGAGTTCCACGGAAAGAGCGCCTCTTCACATGTGGTTATCGCGTTGACGCCGTTCTTCGCGCATATCGAGAAGGGTTCTTTCAGCTCGTTCATAGTGCTTCTGGTGGCGATGACGCAGACGTCGGGGCGCGTTTCTTTCAGCACGCGGTCGGCGTCTTTCGCGTCGGAGATGATGACGCCTGTAGGCGCGCCGCCAGTTATCTCGCAGACGTCATGTCCGATGACCGCCGGGTTCATGTCAAAGGCGGCGACAAGCTGCCCGCCCTTTTCCTGTGCGTACCTCATCAGATATTTGCTCATCTTTCCGCATCCGTACTGAGCGATTCTTACCTTTCTGTCCATTGCGATACCTCCGTCATGGTAGATTTGCGTAAATTGCGTAAGATAATGTTAGCCTATTTTCCATAAAAGATAAAGGCGAAAAAATGCGGAGTTTGCGGATAAAAAAAAGCGAAGGCCCGTGGTGAGGGGCCTTCGCGCTGCATTGTCTGGCATTTAGTTGTTGTTGTTAAAGTAGACCGCTTTTGACATATATAGGGAAAAAATCAGGCAAATTCCCGCCACCGCGGACATTCCCACTGTAAGCACAAATCTTCCGACGTCCATAGAGAACCCCTCCTCATACTGGATTATGATTCCACTAATGCCGCCCGTCCGAAAGTTTGTCAGGAAAGGAAGTGTGCGCGCTCAAGCCCCTCTCATCCACAGTGGTTTTATTTTGCTCTATGAGCATAACCTATATTGGAAGATTAGTAAAAGGTATTTTTTTAAATAATGGCGGCAATATCGGAGGCGTCGAATATTTTTCCTCTAAATGCAGCGCGACGCAGCACAAACGAAAACAGAAATTATGAAAAAGAAAAACAGGGGCGGTCGTCAAAGGATATTTTGATTTTTCTGCACCCTATATGCGCCCCCAGAGAAAGGCAGTTGTGATAATAAAAAACAGCAAGGCCCGCGAATTGCTGCGAAGCCTTGCTGTTGCTTGTTTTTTTATGGCGGGCCCGACCGGAATTGAACCGATGGCCTACTGCTTAGGAGGCAGTCGCTCTATCCAGCTGAGCTACGGGTCCGCTTGCACGCAGATTAGTCTAGCACGAAGTGCCGCCCTTTCGCAATATCTTTTTGAGCATTTTGCTAAAGTTTGATGTTGGCGGTCTTCTGCTTTCCGTTGTCGGAGAAGGTCACGGCGACTATCGCGTTTGCGGCGGCGCGGTTTTGCAGATAGGCGTTGAGCTGCGCTACATTCACCTGGGCTGTGCTGTTGCCGTCAACTTTATAGAGGACGGCGTCGTTTTTCACTCCGGCGTAGGCCGCGGCTGTGGCTGGAACGAGCGACTGCACTATGAGAAAGCCTTCGGGGCTGCGCGCGTCGTCTGTCAGTGTGAAGCCTAAGAGCTTCGAGGTCTCTTTGGGTAGCACTGGTGCGGGCGGCGTGTATTGGGCTGTGCTCGTCTGCGTGATGTTGTACTGCGGCGATAGGACGCTCACTGTGACGTTGTTCGTCGTTCTGTCAACGGTGTAGACGAGCGTCAAGTCCTGCTGAAAACCGGCCACTTTCAGTACGCTGACGGGCGTGCGGGCGTCGAGGAATGTCGCCTGTCCCTGCGAGTGCCAGTAGTTGTTGAGGTCGGCCAGCGCCTGGTCGGGCCCCGCCTGCGAGATTATCTGCATGACGTGCGCGCTCTGTTGGGAGGCTATGTTTGTGGCGGCGGAGCTTACCTGCGACATTTTCAGCGCGTAGGCCTGTTCTCTGGCCTGAGCGTCGGCCTGCGCCTGCATCTGCGCCTGATTGTTGAGCATTGCGCTTACGAGGATGCCAAGGCCAAGGCCGCCGGCGAACCAGCCGTCGTCATAGCCGTACCATCTGTCGTAGTGGCGGCCGCCGTAGTAGTAATGCCGCGGCGGGGGCGTCCAGCGCGGAGCGGGCCTCGGACCGTGGTACATTCTTGGAGGAGGCGGTGGAGGCCCCCATCCCGGCACGTGGCCCGGATTTGGCCCGTGTCCAGGGCCGTGTCCGTAACCGGGGGGAGGCGGGGCGGCCGCGGCGGCTGTGGCCAGCGTCAGCGCCAAAATAAGCGCCAGTAGTTTTATCTTCAAATTTATCTGTCTCCTCTCTCGATCATCTTGATTTCAAGTATCTCGTAAGAGAAGTATACACTATTTTTTAGCGGGCGGCCTGCGTCAAATCATGGGAGAACGGGTCGTATCCGAAGGGCAGCGCGTAGGTTCCTGTGCTTTCAGCGGATTGTTGAAGCGACGGGTTTGAGATGACAACTGTGACGCCGTCTGTCGCCTCGTTTATCGTATATCGTATGGCAAGCTGCGGCTGCTGCGGAAAGCCGGTTACACTCAGTATGGAGATGGGGCGTCCCTCGGTGAGCAGGGCGCTCTGCCCTGCTCCGCGCCAATAATTTACAAGCGTCTGCATCGCATGAGCCGGCCCCTGGCGCGAGATGAGCCGCGCAATATTGCTCTGCTGGTTGTCGGCCTCCGTCTGCATTGCGTTCTGAGACTGGCGCATCATGGCGCTGTTTCCCTGCGCGCTTGAACTGTTTGCGATGGCGCGAAGCAGCAGGCCTATGCCGGCGCCTATCGCGGCCGATTTCCAACCGTCGCCTCCGTCATCGCGGTTGTGATGGTAATAGTAGTCGTAGACGGGCGCGGCGCAGGCGGCTGATGCGGGCGCAAAAAGCAGACATAGCGCCGCCGCCGTGGAAATTATTTTTTTCATTGTATATCACTCCGTTCATGTTTAGTGGCTTTGAGTGATATTTTGTGCTTAATCCTCTTTATAGGAGGCGGTAAGTTTGTGGAAAATTTCCAGATTTTTTGCGGTATTTTGCCTTGCGATGCCTACTAGCATGATTACGCTTGAATTTTTAAATAGCGCCGCCTGATAGACGAGGGACTGCGGCGCGCCGTTTGTGTAGGCGACTGTGACTACCGCGGGAAGTCCGGCTATCGTCTCCGCGGACTGGGATATTATTTCCAGTTTCGCGTCGCGCTCGACTTCGGTGATGTTTTTCTTCGCAAATTCAGCGCGCATTTCAGCCGTGGCGCAGCTTCGCTGAAGGCTGGAGATGACAAAGAGCGCCTGATCCGCCTCTTTTGTCGGTATGGAGCCGTCTTTTGTGTAGATTAGCGCGCCCTGACGGAAGCCGGCTATTTTAAACGGCGTGCGCGCTGTGGAGACGCTTCCAAGAAGAGGAGGCGAGAGCGTTTCCGCCTCGCTGCCCGTCCACCACGCGCTTTTTATCATGGCAAGCACCGTTTCGCCCGTCTTTTGGTCGGCGGCGTCGTATAGCCCGCTTATCATCCAGCAGAGGTTTTCACCGCGGTCTACGACGAGCACCCATTTTCCTATGGTGAGCTTGCCGCTTGTCTGGAATATCTTCAGAAGCTCCGCCCTGTCGCCGTTCCAGATAAACGAGGAGCGCGATTTGACGGACATTTTCTGTTTGTTGAGGCAGCCGGCGGATATTTCCGCAAGCAGTTTGTCGAAGGGCATACTGATGGCCGCGGCTTCAAGCGAAACTTTTTTTGCGGCGTCGGCCACGCCGCCCTCCGTCTTTGCGAAGGCGTATCCAGCCTTTGGCGCGACGGATACCGGGATGGCGAAGTAGTCTTTGTGGAGCTGCCCTTTTGCGGTGTTTATGGTTTTTGGCGCGGCGGCGTAGGCCGCGGCCGACAATATCAAGGTCACAAGGAGCGCAAGCGCCGCCGATGCCGCAGTGTGTTTTATCTTCATTCGCATCTCCCTTTGTCGTAGCTCAGACAGTTATGTGCGCGCCGCGTCAGTTGCCCCCGGAGCCGCCTTCTTTTTCTTCTTCCGGCATGATGTTGCCGAGCACGTCGGGCACGCCGGGCAGTATCTTCTTGAAGAGTTCATTGAAGAAGCCCTTCACAGCGCCGGTCTGCATTGATTCTTTAAGCTCCTGCGCGTATCCGCGCGCCTCTTCGGTGTCGAGCGCCAGAAGCGCCTTTATCTCGCTTTTTGCGGCCTCGTTGTTTTTGTCCGCGATATAGAGTTTGCCAAGGCGGTAGCGCGCTTCGGCGTTTTTCGGCTCTATTGAGACTACCTTTTCAAAGTTGTCGCGCGCCTCAGCTTTGTCTCCAAGGTGGAGCCGCGCCGTGCCGAGCGCGAAAAGTATCGCAGCGTCTGGGCGAAGCGACCAGCGGTTTGCCTTTTCCAGACAAACGGCCGCCCTCGTGTAGTCTCCGCGTTCAAGCAGCGCTATGCCGTCTTGCGCGTTTTTGTTTTTCACGGCTCCCATTGCGAAATATCCCGTTCCCGCAAGCAGCGCCACGACTATTATTATAACCAGCAGCGTTATTATGCCGCCGCGTTTTTTGCTCATTTCGATCCCCTCTTCGCGGTCGATTTAATGTGTTGTATCAAGCGCGGGCGTCCAGTTGTACTTTAGCAGGCGCAGCCGGCCGCAGCGCTCTTCGAGCATGTGGATGCCGCAGTAATCCTGCGTGAAAAAGAACATGTCGTTCAAATCAAGCCGCAGATAGTGCGCCATGAGGCTCCAGATGGCAGCGCCGTGCGCGACTATCATGAGGTTCTCGCCGGGAAATGCGGCGCGCAGCTCTTCAAAGGCCGGAACGGTGCGCTGCTGCAGCTGGATGAAGTTTTCTCCGCCGGGCGGTGCCACGCTTGCGAATTTCGCGCCGCGCGCTTCGTATATCTCTTTGAACTCTGTGCGCACCTCGTCGTAGCCGCGTCCCTCCCATTCGCCTAAGTTTATCTCACGAAAGGCAGGCACCTCCGTCGCGGCAAAACCTGGCAGCGCAAGCGCGGCAGTCTCTTTGGCGCGCAACATGCCGCTTGTGTAGACGCGCGAAAAAGAAATCCCGCCGCCTCAGCAAGCGCCGAACCGAGCGCTGCCGCCGCGGTTTTGCCGTCCGCGGAGAGAGGGTAGTCCGTCTGTCCGTAGTAGACGCGGCCGCCAAAGGGCAGCTCCGGTCGCGCGTGTCTCATTAAATATATTTGTCTGTTTTCACTCAATTTTATGTGCTCCTTTAAGCCTGTCACGCTGCGTTCAATGTGCCTATTTTATCATTCTTTGCGCTTTTGGGCCGCAGCATTTAGAACGGAGAAAGGCGAACGGTTCAGCGTAACGTGAAGGAGCGGTTTTAAGGTGTGGGCGTCAGTTCCTGCGGCCCTGATTGTTATATTCGGTGTCCAGCGTGTGGCGGAAGACGAGAAGAGAATTTTTGACGGCTTCGTCAAGCCCTTCCGTGTTGCCGGTGCAGAAGATCTCCAGCAGTTTTTCGTGATTTTCCAGCACGACGGCGTCGGCTATCGTGTTGCTTTTTTCAACGTAGGGGCGGCAGAGGTCCATTATCAGCTCGCCCATTTTTATGATGAACTGATTGTGCGTCGCGCAAAGCATTGCCGCGTGAAATTCCTGGTCGCAGGCGTCCGCTTCGTCCTGACCGTTTTCCTGACGTTCCTTATATTTCAAAAAGGCCGCGCGAGCCGCCTCTTTTTCCTGCGGCTGTGCCTTTTGTGCGGCAAGGCGCATATAGGCGGTGTCGAACATCAGGCGGAACTCGTACAGCTCCTCCGCAGTCGAACGCTGGAGCATCATGTCAAGCAGCACGGGGCGCATTATCTCGGAGCCGAGCGACTCTCTTAAATAAGTTCCCTTTCCCTGCGCGGACTCGACGGCGCCAAGCACCTGAAGCATCTTGATAGCCTCGCGGATGCTGGATTTTCCGACGCCGTACATTTCCGACATCTCGCGTTCCGACGGAAGAAGCTGTCCCGGCTTGAACTCGCCGTCCCTCACCGATTTCTGTATGCTGTCAAGAACAAGCTGCGAAAGCGTCCGTTCTCTTTTTAATTCCATACGATTCACCTCAAAAATTATTTCTCTGCATCATTATAATAGCAACTGCGCTGTGCGTGACGCCACCAATAATAAAAATATAGCCGCTTCAAAAGGGCTTGACAAAATCCGCCGTCAATTTACAATACAACTTATCAGATAACTGATGTCTGTTAAGTATAAGGGACAAAAGATATTTTGAAAAGAGAAATTACAGAACGAACACGCGGTTTGCGTGAAATATATTCGCCGCAGCCACGACAGAAAAAACGAAAATAATATGATGGAGGAATTTTATGCTTTATTTAACTTCGGACGACATCAAAAAAGTATGCACAATGCGCGACGCCATCGAAAGCGACAGAGAGGCCTTCCTGATACAGAACGAAGGCGGAGCGGAGCTTCCCACAAGGACGAACTTTCATGTGACGGCAAATTCCATCACATCGTTTATGCCCGCCTTCCTTAAAGGGCCGCGTCAGGCCGGCATCAAGATAGTTTCGACATACCCGGACAATATGAAGCTCAACAAGCCTTCCATATCGGCCACCGTCATTCTTACCTCTCCCGAAAGCGGCGAGGTCTGCGCAATAATGGACGGGACGGAGCTTACGAGGATGCGCACGGGCGGCGTATCGGGCCTTGCCTCTGAACTGCTCTCAAACCCCGACGCAAAGATTGCCGCGCTTTTTGGCACGGGCGGCCAGTCTCTTTCGCAGATGGAGGCGGTGCTTTCCGTAAGGAAAATAGAAGAATACCGCATCTACGACCAGAGCGCGGAGCGCATGAGCGACTTTATCGAAAGAGCGTCCGCGCTTGCGGAACGCTACGGCGTAAAATTGATTGCGGCGAAATCCTCCGAGGCGGCGGCCTCCGGCGCGGACATAATAACAACTGTGACGACAAGCGCGGTTCCCGTTTTTGATGGAAACTGCGTCAAAGACGGCGTACACATAAACGCGGTCGGAGTCTTTTTGCCTGAAAAGCGCGAACTTGACGAGGTGGTGCTGCACCGCGCAAGCCGGATATTTGTGGACAACAAAGAGGCCGTACTCGCCGAGGCTGGCGACTTCCTCATCCCGCACAAGGCTGGTAGGTTCTCGCTGAGCTCTATAGACGGCGAGCTCGGCGCGCTTGCAAACGGCGACCTCAAAGGCCGCGCCTCGGCGTCTGAGATAACGATCATGAAAACGGTCGGCTTTGCGACGCTCGACATAGTATTCGCCTCAAAGATATACGAGAAGGCGGCGGCTGCGGGCATCGGACTGGAACTGTAGCACCGGAAAATATAGCCTGACAGGCTGGGAGTGAGAGTGGATAATGCAAAAAGTTCCTGCAAGTATTTTTAACGACGTGATAGGCCCCGTGATGCGCGGGCCGTCGAGTTCGCATGTGGCCGGAGCCGCGAGGATCGGCGCTATCGTAAAGGACGCGCTTGGCGAAAAGCCTGTAAAGATTTCCGTGGACTTTGACGTCAACGGCTCGCTTGCCGCGTCGCACGACGGGCACGGCACTGACATGGGCTTCATCTGCGGCATTTTGGGCAAGCCCATCACCGACGCGGACGTGCATCACTACGCGCGCCTCGCGGAAGAGGCTGGCGTCGAGGTGCTGTTCAACGTTCTTGATTACGGCGCGGAGCACCCGAACAATTACCGCATGGAGCTGACCGGCGCCTCGGGCAGGCGGCAGCTTTGGGAGGGCGTCTCTGTCGGCGGCGGGATGATAGAGATGCAGAGATACAACGGCTTTTCTCTTGCCATTGCGGGCGACTACTATGAGGTGCTGGCCGAGGCCGGCGCGTCGGCGCGCGCAATGATGGACGAGGCGATAGCCGCGCTTGCTGTCAGCCCCGACCAGATAGACATCAGCGAAAAAGACGACAAAATTCTATACGACCTGAAATACGCGGCGGCTCCCGACCGCAGCTGCCTGCGCGAAAAGCTTGGTGCGGCTGGAGCGGAAGAGCCGCTCTTTATAGCGCCCGTGCTTCCGGTTTTGTCATACGGCGGTTGTTCCGTGCCCTTCACAAAAGCGGCGCAGATGCTGAAGCAGAACGACGCGGCGCTGCGCATGTGGGAGCTTGCCGCCTCCTATGAGGCTGCGCGCGGAAACATCAGCACAGAGACGGTGCTTGCGAAGATGGAAGAGATAGTCGGGATAATGGAGGGCGCGCTGAACAACGGGCTGAAAGGCACTTCGTTTGAGGACAGGATACTCGGCCCGCAGGCCTTTTTGATAGACAAGGCAAAAGACAGCGGCAGCCTCATTCCCTGCGACCTGCTCAACTGCGCGATAAAATCGGTCACTGCGATCATGGAGACGAAGAGCTCAATGGGCGTCATCGTAGCGGCGCCTACGGCGGGTTCTTGCGGCTGTCTGCCCGGAACGCTGCTCGGCGTGGGGCTTGCTCTTGGCAAGACGAGAGAAGAGATCACGAAAGCTATGCTTGCGGCCGGCCTTATCGGCATATTCATAGCAAACAGCGCCACCTTCGCGGCGGAGGTCGGCGGCTGCCAGGTGGAATGCGGAGCTGGCTCCGGCATGGCGGCGGCCGGCCTTGTCGAACTGATGGGCGGAAACGCCGCCCAGTGTGTCGACGCGGCCTCGATGGCGCTGCAAAACATAACCGGTCTTGCCTGCGACCCCGTCGCAAACCGCGTTGAAGTGCCGTGCCTTGGCAAAAACGTCATGGGCGCCTCAAACGCTATAGCCTCCGCGAATATGGCACTTGCCGGATACGACAAGGTGATCCCTCTGGACGAGACGATAGCCGCGATGTACCAGATAGGCCTCCAACTCCCGCTCGACCTCAGATGCACCTTCGGCGGCCTCGGAAAGACGCCGACCGCGCGCCGCATCTATAAAGAGTTCAAGGCAAAAGAAACTCACTAAGCTCTGCATATAAGAGATAGAACAGCCGCCGCCAGCAGCACAGGCGCGGCCCATAAAAAAACCGCCTTCCACTGCACCGGAAGGCGGTTTTGTAAATTGTCGAATAAAGATGGCGGGACGCTGTTTTCGCCGTGGCGCTACAGAGGCAGGCTCTCGCGTAAATATTGTGCGGTGACAGAGGCTTCGCATTCAAGCATACCCCGCGGTGTTCCTGCGTAGAGTATACAGCCGCCAGCGCCTCCTCCTCCGGGGCCAAGCTCCAGAATCCAGTCGGCCTCCTTCATCACATCGACGCTGTGCTCGACGAGAAAGAGCGTGTTGCCGGCGTCGGTCATTTCGTTGAAGAGCCTCATCAGAGTTTTTATGTCGTCCAGATGCAGGCCGTCCGTCGGTTCGTCGAGGACGAAGATAGTGCCGCGTCGGTTTAAGTTTGACGCCAGCTTAACGCGCTGCAGCTCGCCGCCGGAAAGCGTCGTCATAGACTGGTTCAAATGCAGATACCCGAGGCCCACGCGCCGCAGCGAAGAGAGTTTTTCGCAAAGCGGCAGTCCCTTGAAAAATTCCCACGCGTCATCCACCGTCATGTCCATCACCTGAGCGATGTTTTTGCCGTTGTATGAGAAGGCAAGCGCCTCCTGTGAATAACGCTTGCCGCGGCAGAGATCGCAGACGGTCTCTATGGCGTCCATAAAGGCCATGCCGGAGACTATCATCCCGGAACCGCCGCAGGCGGGGCAGGCTCCCTTGGAGTTGAAGCTGAACCACGACGCCGACGTTTTGTTTGCCGAGGCAAAGAGCGCGCGAATGTCGTCCGCAATGTCAAGATAGGTGGCCGGAGTTGAACGCAGGTTGATGCCGATGTTCCGCTGGCCTATGAAAATCACTTCCTCCCGGCACTGTCTCTGGAACGATTCCATAAGAGAACTTTTGCCGGAGCCTGCGACGCCAGCTATAACCGTCATGACGCCCATCGGCAGCTGCGTGCTTACATTCTTTAAGTTGTGCCGCGAGGTCGGGCCGACCTGAGTCCAGCCCGCAGGCGTTCGCAGCTCGTCTTTGAACGGACTTTTTTTCTTCAGCATCCGCCCCGTTACGCTCTCTGAGGCAAGCAGCCCGTCGTAATTGCCCTCGTAGACTATCATGCCACCCGCGCTCCCCGCGCCCGGCCCCATGTCTACTACGTGGTCCGCCAGCTTTATCACCTCGCGGTGGTGCTCCACGATGAGCACGGTGTTGCCGTGGTCGCGCAGCGAGCAGAGCGAATTTTTGAGCAGGCTGATGTCCTTCGGGTGAAGCCCGACGCTTGGCTCGTCCAGCACGTAGGCCATGTCCGTAAGCGCAGAATTTATATATTTAGCTATCTTGATGCGCTGCGCCTCGCCGCCGGAGAGCGTGCTCGTGCCTCGCGCAAGCGAGAGATAGCCGAGCCCTATCTGCACGAGGGCGCCCAGCCGCCGGGAAAGCTCGCGCTTTATGTCTGCTGCGAGCGGGTCGGTTATCGAATTTACAAATGAAAGCGCCTCCGGTATAGGCATCGCAGTAACGTCCGCAATATTTTTGCCGTTGATGAGGCAGTTGCGCACCTTTTCGTTGACGCGCGAGCCGCCGCACTCCGGGCAGGGGAAGCTATCCACCATCTTGTCCAGAACGTGCGAGAAGCGCTTGCCCTCCTTAGTCGTGATGATGCTGCGGTACATGCGCGGAAAGATGCCCTCGAACTTCGCCGTCTTCGGCCAGTTTGAGGGAGGGTTTTTCAGCTTTATCTGCGGAGAGTGCAGAAAAAGTTCAAGCTCCTCCGGCGAGTAGTCACGTATCTTTTTATCAAGGTCGAAGAGTCCACTGTAGGCGTAGCGCTTCCAGCGCCACAGCCCGTAGCCGAAGGTGGGAAAATGTATGGTGTCTTCGTCGTTCAGGCTCTTGTTGAAATCCACCAGCTTGTGGATGTCGAGGTCGTTTACGACGCCTATTCCGTCGCAGCGCGGGCATTTTCCCGCCGGATGGTTGAACGAGAAAGAGTCGGAATAGCCGATGAAGGGACGCCCTACGCGTGAGAAGAGCAGGCGCAGAATGGAATAGATGTCCGTATAGGTGCCGACGGTGGAGCGAGTGTTGAGCGCCGGTTTCTTCTGGTCGATGACGATGGTCACCGGCAGGTTGAAGATGCCCTCGGCGTTGGGACGTCCGTATTTGGGCAGATACTGCTGCACAAAGCTGGGGAAGGTCTCGTTCAGCTCGCGCCGCGACTCCGCGGCGATGGTGTCCAGACAGAGCGACGATTTTCCAGAGCCAGAGACCCCGGTAAATACAGTTATGCACTTTTTAGGAATGGAAAGCGAGACGTTGCGAAGGTTGTTCTCAAAGGCGTTCTTTATCTCTATATTGTCATAAGGCATAGTTTTATCCCCACTTAAGAAATTAGGTCCAGCGCCGTTTATTATAGCATGACGCACAAGAGCCGGCCGGGGCGTCTGCGACCAGAAGAGAACAAAAGGGCGTGGAACAACGGTTCGCCGCGCCGCAATGAATGGGCGGCATGAGAACGTTACGCAGCATCATACGTGTCAACGCGGCAGAGAGTAGTAGCGGAAGATAAGTACTGCGTTTGTTGACAGCGGCTTCCATTAACGTATAATATTAATCAGAGTTAAAAAAGTTGGAGGACCCTGCCGTAAGTGGGAGCTTAAAAAGTTGGAGGACCCTGCCGCAAGTGGGAGCTTAAAAAGTTGGAGGACCCTGCCGCAAGTGGGAGCTTAAAAAGTTGAGAGGGGGCTTTTGCGCCCCTTCTCTTTTAGTAAGCGCGGAAGAATTTAAAATTTCCGTGCGCGTCGTCTCCTTCTTTGATTTTTTGCAAAAGCAGAGGGCGCTGTGCGAGTTGGGGGCGTGGAAATGGCGGCTAAAGAGATAAACATGACCGAAGGAAGGCCGCTTGCGCGCATTGCGGCCTTTGCCGCGCCGATAATCGCGGCGGGCGTCGTCCAGCAGTTCTATCAGCTTGGGGATACGCTCATCGCAGGGCGTTTTCTTGGCAGCGGCGCACTTGCCGCAGTCTCCAATTCTTCTATGTGCGTCTTCTTTATAATGGTGCTTTTTGCTGGCATCGGAAACGGAGCCTCTATCGTGCTTTCGCAGCTCTTTGGTGCTGGCTGCGATGAACAGGTTCGTTCCGCGGTCGACACCTCGTTCGTTTTTTTCTGCCTCGGCGGCCTCGTCTGTACGGCGAGCGGACTTGCTGCAAGCGCTCCGCTGCTTCGGCTTCTTGCTACGCCCGCTGAGATATACGGCGACACGCTCGTTTATCTTCGCATCCTTTGCGCGGGGATGGCGCCGATTTTTGGTTATTCAGTCATAATGGGGCTTCTGAACGCGGTTGGCGATTCCAGAACGCCGCTTGAAATGCTCATTTGCTCCACTATCTTAAACCTGGGGCTCGACCTGCTTTTTGTGACGCGGTTTGACGCTGGCGTGGCGGGCCTTGCGGTGGCAACCGTCATTTCGCAGAGCGCGGCGCTTGCCGGCTGCGTGATATATATGAACAGACGAAAGAGCGTCATTCGGCTTCGTCTGCACGGGCTTTCCTTCAGCTTTCGGATGCTGCGGCGCATCGTGGGCATGGGGCTGCCGACGGGGCTTCAGGACGCGCTTATGATAATTTCCGTCATGGTGCTGCAAAACAGGATAAACGGATTCGGCGTGGCGGTAATTGCCGGCCGGAGCATCGTCGGGCGCATAGAGGGCTTTCTGCTGCTGCCGATACACGGCTTCGGGGCTGCCGTTATGACCTTTATCGCGCAAAATTACGGCGCGGGAAAGAAGGACCGCGTCATGTCCGGGCTTAGGCTGGGGCTCGTTATGATGACGGTGCTTTCCGTCGGGCTTGCGGCCGCCTTGCTGCTTTCATCGGGCGCGCTGCTTGCGCTCTTTACGACAAACGAGGCGACGGTTGCCGCCGCCCGCAGATGTATAAATATAACGGTCCCATGCTACATCTTTTACGCGCTGGCCGTCGTCTGGCAGAGCTTTTTTCGCGGCTGCGGCGATACGCTCTTTCCTCTGGTTGTCTCGCTGCTGACACAATTTGCCTTCCGCATCGCCACTATCGACCTTTTTCTTTTCTATATCCCGGACCCTACGGGCGTCTGGTACGCCTACGCCGCAAGCTGGCTGCTGATGCTCGCGTTTGACGTTGTTTATTATAAGACGGGGCTGTGGCGTCGGTTTGGCGGCGTGAAGCTCTAACGGCGCCTACAGCTAAAGGCGCTCCGGGATTTCAAATTCTCCTATGACCGCTGTGTGGTCCGACGGTTTTTCCATCATGCGAAGCGACCTTTTTATCCAAACGCCGCGGCAGCGCGAAGCAAGGGGCGCCGTTGCGTTCATTCTGTCTATCAGCCAGCCGATGTTGCGCTTTGCGGCGTTTGGTACGCGGTAGTCCCAGAAGCTGTAGCTGCCTGGTTCTTTGTGAAAGCGCCGGAAAAGATCTGTGAAGCCCCAATTCATTACATCGCCGTAGGCGGCGCGCACTTCGGTGTTGGTCATCACGTCGTCAAGGAGGCCGTACTCAGGCGCAACGTCTATATCAAGCGGCGCGACGTTCATATCGCCCACCCACAGTACAAGTTCGTCCGGCCTGTAGCACCGGGAAACGAGCCGCGCAAGCCTTTCAAAAAACCGCAGCTTCGCTTCGTAGGCGGGGCTTTCCACGCTCTGGCCCTGCGGCACGTAGCTGTTGATGATGTTTATGCCGCCTATTTTTACGCGCATGAGGCGCGCCTCTTCTTCGGCACGCGCCGTCTCTAGCCCGTCCTCAAAGCCAAATCTAACCTCCTCCGGCGCGCCGATTTTTGACAGCACCGCCACGCCGTTGTACTGCCTCATGCCGCCTGCGGCGCATTTATAACCCAGCGCTTCAAAGGCCGCCGCGGGAAAGTCCGCGGTCGTGCATTTTGTCTCCTGCAATGCAAGTATCTCCGGCGCGCCGCTTGCTGCAAGCCACGCCTCCAGAATTGGCAGGCGGCTCTTGACAGAGTTGATGTTAAATGTTCCAATATTCACTAAGGGCATGAGAGTGCCTCCTAAACGTTAAAGAATGTGCGTTAAACATAACTCCTAGGGGGGAATTTTTCAATATGAAAATACTTGCAATACAGGGAAGCCCGCGTCTGCGCGGAAATACGGCCATCCTTCTCTCTCAGTTCGCAACGGGGGCGGCAGCCGCCGGAGCGGAGGTAGAGGTGGTCCATCTCCAGGAGGAGAATATCCATCCCTGTGACGCCTGCGATATGTGCGAATGCGGCGAAAAGCAGTTCTGCGTCTATAATGATTCGATGCGTTCCGTCATGAACAAGATAAAAGAGGCCGACGCGCTTGTGCTAGCCACCCCGGTTTGGTGGACGGGCGCCTCTTCGCTTACAAAAATATTCCTCGACCGGCTCTACGGCTACAAGACGCGCGAATATTTTGAAGGCAAGGGCATCTATCTGATCACCACGTACTTTGACAACCACCACCATGACCTGCCGCTTCCGGGCGCGGATATCGTAGGTTACGTCATCCAGTCCGTAGCGGACTTTACCGGCATGGAGTTTATCGGGCATCTGCGCTCCGCGGTCGCTGGAACCGTGCTTGAGGATACCAAGATCATGGACCGCTCGTATAAAGAGGGAAAGAATTACGCGAAGGTGCTGCTCGGCGCAGCCCGCTAGCGTAAAATAAAAATAAAACGGGGCGGCGGGGATCGGGAAAAATTTTCCGGTTCCCGCCGCTGAACATAGGGAGGCCGTGCTGCATGCACCTTTTAAAAGAACCGATAAAAATCAAAAACGTGACGCTCAAAAACAGGCTCGTCATGCCGCCGATGGCTACGGCAAACGCGGAGGCTGGCGCCGTTACGCGTGAGCTGGAAGATTATTACGATGAGAAGTCAAAGGGCGGCCACATCGGCCTCATAATCCTCGAGCACAGCTATATCAGCCGCGAGGGAATGGCGGGGCCGCGTCAGATATCCATTTCACGGGAAAGCGACGTGGCGGGGCTTACGCGCATAGCGGAGGTCATCCATAAAAACGGTACAAAGGCGATAGCGCAGATAAACCACGCAGGAAGCGCGGCGGACCCATCCGTCACAGGACTTCCCGCGGTGGGGCCAAGCGCCGTAGCGAATATGAGCCAGGCTGGGATACCGGGCGTAGTTCCGCGGGAAATGACGGCGGCCGAGATAGAGGACGTCGTTGAAAAGTTCGCAGCGGCTGCTGCGAGAACGAAAGAGGCCGGCTTTGACGGCGTTGAGATACATTCCGCGCATTTTTATCTTTTGAACCAGTTCTATTCACCTCTTTCAAACAGGCGCGCGGACGCCTACGGAGGCTCCGTCAAGGGGAGGATAAAGATACATCTTGAAGTTATCCGCGCAGTTCGCAAGGCCGTCGGGGACGACTATCTGATAGCTCTGCGGCTTGGCGCCTGCGATTACGCACCGGGCGGCAGCACGATAGAAGACGCCGTATACGCGGCCCGCTCCTTTGACGCGGCGGGGGTAGACCTGCTTGACATATCGGGCGGCCTCTGCCGCTACACGCGGCCGCAAGACACCGCGCCGGGATATTTCGGCGACGCAAGCGAAGCTGTAAAGAATGCGGTGCGGACGCCGGTCATATTGACGGGCGGCGTCACGGATGCGGCCTCCTGCGAAAAACTGCTTGAAGAAAAAAAGGCGGACCTGATAGGAGTAGGCAGGGCCATCTTGAAGGATTCCGGCTGGGCGGCGCGCCAGTTGGATAATTAGCGCGCGAAAATGTGTGATTTGACATGCTGAGGCAGGGTTGGAAGAAGTGCGCGGCCGGGGCTGCCATGATCGCGCTCTGGACGGGCAGCCTCACCATCCAGGCCACCTTTACGCCGGTTTATTCAAACCTCGCCTCTGCGGTGGCTCTTGACGAAGGCGCCTATCTGCTGCTTGCCGCGATGTGGCTGGTTGTCAACAACGCCGTGCGCGCTATATTTTTGTACAGCGGATGGTTTCTCTTCTCAGACGGCATTGCGGAGGCGACCGGCTCAAAGCGTGTCGCGTGGCTTTTGCCTCTCGCCGCCATCCCCATAAGCTACCTCTGCATACCGTTTCTGCACTTTCCGTCCGTCCCGCACTTTGGCGTGCCCGCCATCATAACGCTGACAAGCGTCTGGATACTTCAGTACATCTCTCGCGACGTAAGCCGCGCCGGATATAAATTCTCGGTGCAGGCTGTGTTGGTCTTTTCAATACAATGGCTGGACCTCATCCCGGTGCTTACGCCCTACGGCTTCGGCTGGGGAGAGCTGAGCGCCGCGATAAAGGAAACGGCGCAGCTAATGGAAAAGGACCATCTTCTGAACGGCGTATGCAGCCTCATCTTCGTCCTGAATACGGCGGCGGCGCTGCTGCTTGCGCGGCTCTTCGTCAGCTACGAGAAGCAGATAAAACAGCTGCGTCTCTTGCGCCAGCGCGAACGTGAGCTTACCGCGATGCGCACCCAGCAGACGCGTATGCGCCTCTACCAGGAGATGCATTATCTTGTGCACGACTTAAAACGGCCGCTTACCACGGTGCTCGGCCTTGCGGATCTGCTTTCGCTGTCGCGCGACGAAAACACGGCGAGCCACGCGCGCGCGATAGTGTCCGCGGCGGACAAGATGGATAAAATGATAGGCGAGATAAAGAACCCCGACTCGATGCGCGAGACGACGGTAGCGGAGCTTGTCAACTACACGATGGCGCAGGTGCGGGTGCTGCCCTGGGGCGCGCTCGTTTCGGTGGAGATACCGCCGCCGCTTTCTCAAATGAAGCTCACGCTGAACGTCATCCGCATCTCGCGCGTTCTCGTCAACATTCTGGACAACGCACGCCGCGCGGCAAGCTCCGCAAATGAGCCCTTCGTATCGCTTGGCGCAAAAGCCTCCGGCTCTACGCTCTCGTTTATAATAGAGGACAACGGGCCGGGCTTTGTCTGGCCGGAAAAAGGCGCCGTCTCAAGCTGGGGTTCCACCGGCCTTGGGCTTGCCTTCGCGAAAAAAGCCGTGGAAGGTGCAAACGGGAGCATAAAGCACGAAAAAAGAGAGGGCGGGGGCGTGCGCTGTTCCGTAACGCTGCCGCTTGCTGAGAAAGAGGCTCAACAATGACGATAACGCTTGGAATAGTCGACGACGACGAAAATATCCTGTACACGGTGAAGGCGATGGCGGAAACGCTGGGGCATTCGATAGTGACGACGGAGCATCCGCGCGAGGCGCTTGAATGGACGCGCAAGCGCGAGGTGGACATCCTGCTTGTAGATTACCACATGCCTAAGATGAGCGGCATAGACGTCGTGCGCGAAGCGCGCCAGCTCTCGCAGGAGGTCGTCCTCATCGCGCTTACTGTGGAGGAAAGTCCAGAGGTCGCGGCAAACCTCCGGCTTGCTGGAGCGGATGATTTTATAACAAAACCGGTGCGCCTTGCGGATTTTTCCTCGCGTATATCGCTGCACGCTGAGCTGCTGAAATACCGTGCGGACGCCAACTGGCAGGAGCGCACGAAGGGCCTTTCCGAAGAGACGGCGCGCCGCGTGCTTCGCCTCTTTGACGAAAAAAGCGGCCTCTCCGCAGCCGAAGCCGCCGAACGCGCAGGCCTTTCATACCCCGCCGCCCACAGATACCTCGAACATCTTGTCAAGAAAAATCTTCTGACGCGCACGGCAGAATACGAGGACGGCAAAAGCGGACGCCCGAAGAATATTTATACAAGGCAGGACAATCAAACCATTCGTTAAATATTTCATTTAAAAGATAAAAAAGAGAATAAATCTGGACGCCATCCGCCATAATGCCTACACTTAAATTAATCTAAATATTCTATATATATTTAAGTGGGAGGCATTCTTTATGAAAAAGTTACAGATACTACTAGCCGCGCTGCTTGTCACAGCGCTCGCCGCGTTCTCCGCAGAGGCCGCGGAGGTTGCGCTCACCTCCGTCGGGCAAAGCTCCGACGCGATGATGATACGCGTCATCCTCAAATCGCTGAAGATAGCGCCAGATTATGACGCCGTGATGAAGCCCGAGGCTCTCACAAACCAGAAGGTGCTGATAGCCGTCGTGGGCGGCAGCTCCAAGGGCCTTGGCGCCGCCGGCATCAACAAAGAGGACGAAGTCAAGCGCGCCGACGCGCTGATCAAGGCCGCGAAAAGCAAAAAAATGAAAATAGTGATGATGCACATAGGCGGCGAGGGCCGTCGCGGCACGCTTTCAGATTTCTTCATCACCTCAGCCGTTCCGAACGGCGACGTACTCATCCTAGTTGACGGCGCAAACAAAGACGGCCTCTTCGACAAACTGACAAAGGCAAAAAAGATCCCCGTCAAGTCCGCGGCAAACGTAAACGGCGCAAAGGCCCCTCTTAAAGAGGTCTTGGACGGTTACGGAGTGACGAAGTAGAAGTCATGGAATGGTTCTGGCCGGAGGGTTTCTACACCCTCCTTATGATAGGCGTCTTCGCTTTCGGCGCCTTCGCGTGGAAGCTGCCGATCGCGGTCGCAATGGCGGCGGCCGCGATCGTGGGCGCGCTTGCCGCGGGAGAGGGCATACCGCTGCGCCATCTTGTTGAGGGCGAGTTCGGCTATGTGAACACCATCCTCGTCATAGCGACGGCGATGATGTTCATGAAGGTGGTGCTTGCCACCGGCCTGCTGGATTCGCTATCCGCCTGGATGATCCGCCGCTTCAGACGGTTCCCCGCGCTGCTTGCCTTCGGCATCATGTTCATAATCATGATACCGGGCATGATAACCGGTTCGTCCACGGCGGCGGTGCTCACTACGGGCGCGCTCGTTTCGCCGATACTGATGACGCTCGGCATGTCGAAAGTGCGCACGGCCGCCGCGGTCTCAATAGGCGCGCTGCTTGGCATGATAGCGCCGCCGGTCAGCATCCCCGCGATGATAATCTGCGCGGGCGTCGACATTCCCTATGTCGGCTTTGCCGTGCCGCTTATGATATGCACCTTCCCGCTCGCCGCGCTCTTTGCGCTTTTTATGATCTACCCCGCGATACGCAAATTTTCGGACGAAGCGGCGCTTGAGGCGCAGCTCAAAAAGATGCAGACACACCCTCTGAACCTGAGGCTCATACTTCCCGTCGTCGTGCTCGTCGTGCTATTTGCGGCAGACCAGTACCTCGCAGGCAGGCTCCCCGGCATGGGGATGCCGCTCATCTTCCTGCTCTCCGCGCTTTCAGGGCTGCTTTCGGGAGTTAAATTCAACATTTACGAGACGGCGACAGAGGCCGTGGACGACGCGCTTCCCGTCATGGGCATATTGATGGGCGTCGGCATGTTCATCCAGGTGATGACGCTCATAGGCGTGCAGGGATTCATAGTCGTATCCGCGCTGAGCCTGCCCTCGTGGCTGCTCTACGCAGGCATAGGCGTCTCAATGCCGCTCTTTGGCGCCGTATCCTCGTTCGGCTCCGCCTCCGTGCTAGGCGTTCCGTTCCTGCTTGCGCTCTTGCAATACAACTCCATAATCGTAGCCTCCGCGCTGAGCCTCATAGCGTCGCTTGGAGACCTAATGCCTCCGACGGCGCTTGCCGGCATCTTTGCGGCGCAGGTGGTCGGCGAGGAGAACTATTTTAAAGTGCTAAAAGTCTGCCTCATTCCGGGAATAGTCATTGCTCTCTGGGGCATAGTCGTAATACTGATGAGCGGCCCCATCGCCGCGTTGATTTTCTAAAGGGGAGGAACTGACATGACATTGATATATCGTTTGATACTGCTGTTGGTCCTCATTCTTGTGCTGCGCTGCATGTTCCGTGAGCGTTCTTTCTGGAAACAGGTCACGGCGGCGATGGTCGTAATACCGCTCGTGCTGCGCCTGCTGATGCTTAAGTAGGAGGAGCGGATGATGGAATATAAAGTAAAAGGTACAAAAACAACCGCGCTCGTGCTCTGCGCCCTCTGCGCCGCCGTCTGTTGGTACAGCGCCGCGCAGTTCCTGCAAATGCGCAAACCTGATCTTCTAATACCGGCCGCGGGCTTTGTGGAACATAAGCTCTCCGAATGGGAGCCGGCGCTCAAAGGCACCAATATGGACACGCCCGTCTTCATCCAGCAGGGAGAAGAACCGGGAGGCACAGTCTACGTCGAAGGTGGGATACACGCCAACGAGCCGGCCGGCTTCATGGCCGCGGTGCTGCTTCTTGAACGCGCGCAGGTCAAAAAAGGAAAGCTTATAATCGTCCCATTTGTCAGCAACTCGGCGCGCACGCATAATTCCCCGCAGGACGCGGCTCCGCAGTCGTTCAAGATAGAACAGCCCGGAGGAAAATTCCGCACCTTCAAATTCGGCTCACGCGCCACCAACCCGGTTGATCAGTGGCCCGACCCAGATATCTACATACACAACCCATCCGGCCAGAAACTTGACGGCTCGTCGCGCAGCAACATGAACCGCGCCTATCCCGGGGACGGAAACGACGGCGTCACGCAGCTTGCGGCGCTTGCCGTGACGAACCTTTTGAAAAAGGAAAAGGTGAAGCTTGCCTTCGACCTTCACGAGGCATCGCCGGAATATCCAGTAGTCAACGCAATGGTGGCGCATGAAAATTCTATGGAGCTTGCCGCGATGGTCTGCATGGAGCTTGAAAACAACGGCATCCCGATGCGCCTTGAACCGTCGCCCGTCAACCTGCGCGGTCTGAGCCACCGCGAATGGGGCGACAGCGTGCCCGGACTTATGCCGCTTCTTATGGAGTCCGGCAACCCGTCCCAGGGCCGTCTGCGCGGCCGCACCGATGAGGCGCTTGTGCTCACGGGCCGCGACAAAGCCTACGTCAAAGCCGCTAAAATGGGCCTTTTGTTCATTCCATACGAAGGCGACCAGCCGATAGCGCTGCGCACCGCGCGACACGTAACAGGCGTCCGCACCGCGATGGAAATGTTAAAAGACGTATCGCCCGAAGACGCCGTAATCGTAGAAAATATCCCGTCCTACACAGAGATAAAAGACGGCGGAATAGGCAAGTGGCTCAACACGGAAAAGTAAACGGTTTGCAGTAAAGCCAAAATATGCGTTTTTATGTATCACAAATATAAAGGAAGTATGGGAGGAGTTTTTATGTTGAACAAAATCAAGAAACAGCTTTTTATGTTCCTGATTGCGCTGATATTCGCGCTGTCCGCGTGGAGCGGCGCAAACGCGGCTGCTGTGCCCACGGTGCCGAACAAGGCGCACGACGTATACGCCAAGAACGGAATGGTGTCGGCGGCGCACGAACTGGCTTCAAAGGCGGGCCTTGAGATAATGAAAAAAGGCGGAAACGCCATCGACGCGGCCGTTGCAACGGCGCTCGCCCTCAATGTGGTAGAACCGTACAACATAGGCATGGGCGGCGGCGGCTTTGCGACAGTTCGTTTTGCCAAGACCGGAGAGGTCGTATTCATCGACTTCCGCGAAGTGGCGCCCGCTTCGGCGCGCAAAGATATGTACGCCTCAGAGCAGGCTAAAAAAGAGAGCTGGTCGGCGCGCGGCGGCAGAGCTGCCGGCGTGCCTGGATTCCTCGCTGGATGGTTCTTCATCCTTGAAAAATACGGAACGATGTCCTTCGGAGAGGTCGCGGCACCCGCGATAAAGCTCGCGGAAGAGGGCTACGTATGGACAGAGGGACAGACGGGCACTCTACAGGGTTCCTACTATGAAGATATCTACAACTTCAACAACGAAGGCAAAAACGTACCTTACTTTGTTGACGGACTGCCCCGCGAAGCTGGCACCGTCATCAAGCACCCCGGACTGGCCAAAGCTTTCCGCCTCCTCGCGAAAGACGGCAAAAAAGCTTTCTACGACGGACCTATCGGCGAAGCCCTTGTAAAGGCAGTCAACGATTCCGGCGGAAATATGACCATGAAAGACCTCGCAAACTACAAAGTCCTAGTCAGAAAACCTGTAGAGGGAACATACCGCGGCTATAAGATATACTCCTCCGCTCCTCCGTCGAGCGGCGGCGCGCACGTCATCCAGCTGCTCAACTTCATGGAGAATTATGACATCAGCAAAAAGAAAGCGGGTTCCCCAGAACTTATGGATATGTGGGGCAAGGCGGAGAGAATGGTCTTTGCCGACAGAGACAAGTATATGGCGGACACGGACTTCGTAAGCGTTCCCCTCGAAGGCATCACCTCAAAAGAATATGCGAAAACGATGGTCAAGCAGTACGACCCCAACTCAAACCTCCCTGCACAGGGAAAGCCCGGAGATCCGTGGGCCTTTGACAAGACAAATAAAAAAGTCTCCCATATAGGCGACACTGGCCCCGAGCATTTCTCAACGACGCACTTCTCGACAGTAGACAAAGACGGCAACATCGTAGCCGCCACAAACACCATCAACTATTGGTTCGGCTGCAAAGTCATGCTCCCCGACTATCAGATTTTTGTAAACAACCAGATGGACGACTTCTCATCGAACCCCAAAAGCGTAAACGCGCCGGAACCCGGCAAACGTCCGCTCTCTTCCATGAGCCCGACAGTCATGCTGGACCCTCAGGGCCGTTCGTTCATGACCCTAGGTGCCTCCGGCTCCAGAATGATACTGACCGTAGTCGCACAGGTCATCTCCAATGTCATAGACCACAAAATGACAATGTCCGAAGCAATCGAAGCCCCCAGAATCTGGAACGACATGGACGGCGAAACGATACTTGAAGCGACGGCTGGAAAATCCGTAATCGACGCTCTTACGAAGAAGGGATACAAACTCAATCTCGGAGAGACCTACCACGGAGTCTGCCAGGGAATCATCTTCGACCATCAAAAAGGCATGATGGACGCGGCGGCTGACCAGCGCACCGGAACAGGAATGCCGGCGGGGTTCTAACGTCACAGAAAAAATTTTCAGGCAATAACACTGCAAAGGCACAGCCGTTTTCACGGCTGCGCCTTTTGTGGTAACGTTGCATAGAATAACAGCGGCGCATTTGCGGATGATTTGCAGTAACTATAAAACGAGGAGGTAACAAAATGGAAAAAGCAGCACGGTTATTTTTAGCGCTTATTTTTATCGCGGCCACGGCCGTAGCTTCAATGGCGGCGACGGCGAACGAAGTCTACGCCAAACACGGAATGGTATCCGCGGCAAACGAGCTCGCGTCGAAGGCCGGCGTTGAAATAATGCAGAAAGGCGGCAACGCCATCGACGCCGCGGTCGCAACGGCGCTTGCGCTCAACGTAGTTGAGTTCAACGCCTCCGGCATCGGCGGCGGCGGTTTTATGACCATCCGCGATGCTAAGACAGGTAAGACTATTTGTCTTGACTATCGTGAGACGGCGCCTCAGTCCGCCACAAAAGAGATGTACGCGAGCGACGCGTCAAAAAAAGCCAAGGAATCTATCTACGGCGGCAAATCAGTGGGCGTCCCAGGATGGCTCAAGGGCATGACCTACGCGCTCGACAAATACGGCACGATGAAATTCAAAGATGTCGCAGCTCCCGCAATCAGGCTCGCGGAAGAGGGGTTTGTCGTGGCTCCGATGCAGAACGAAATAATCGCCGATAACTATGAGACGCTTGCCAAATTCAGCGGAACGAACCTACCTTATTTCGAGGACGACCTTCCTATAGCGGCGGGCAAAGTATTAAAACAGCCAGCGCTCGGAAAACTTTTTAGGCTCATCGGCGAAAAAGGCCCCGACGTTTTCTATAAGGGCGAAGTAGCCGACGCCGTAGTACGCGCCGTCGAACGCACGGGAGGCAAACTGACGAAAGAAGACCTTGCGGGATATAAGATGTTTGAGCGCACGCCGATAACCGGCAGCTACAGAGGCTATCAGATATACTCCATGCCCCCCTCTTCAAGCGGCGGAACGCATATCGTGCAGCTTCTCAACATCATGGAAAATTTCGACGTCAAAGCCATGAAGCCCGGTTCTGCAAAATTCGCGCACGTATGGGCCGAAGCAACGAAACTGGCCTTCGCGGACCGCGGTAAATATATGGCAGACACAGCCTTTGTAAAAGTTCCGCTAAACGGACTCCAGTCAAAGGCGTACGCAAAGACTCAGGCCGCGAAGATCGACATGAAAAAGGTGAACGCAAACGCCGAAGCAGGCGACCCATGGAAATACGACAAGGGCACCGCAAGCGCCTATATCGCGGGGCTTGGCTCAGAACGCCAGTCGACGAGCAGCTTCTCCGTAGTCGACCAAAACGGCAACATCGTCACATCGACAAACACAATCAACTACTTCTGCGGCTCGTCGGTATATGTGCCGGAATACGGTTTTCTCCTCAACGACGAAATGGACGACTTCTCACAGGATCCAAAGAGCGTAAACGCGCCGGAACCTGGCAAACGTCCGCTCTCCTCAATGAGCCCGACGATAGTGCTCGACCCGAGCGGCAGAGCCTTCATGAGCATTGGCGCGGCGGGCGCTACGCGCATCATCACTGCCGTCTCCCAGATAATCATGAATGTTATAGATTTCGGCATGGAGATGGACGAAGCGATAGAGCAGACCCGTTTCCACAACCAGAGCGGAACGCTCCTTCGCGTAGACCAGGGCCGCACGCAGGATACGACCATGGCGCTGCTTGGCATGGAAGGCTATAAAATAGAAGAGGTCGGCCCCGGTACGCTTGGGACAGCGCAGGGCATCCTTTTCGATCATGCAAAAGGCCGTATGAACGGCGGCGCGGACAGCCGCAGGCTCGGAGTGCCGGTAGGCTTCTAAGTTCGGAGATCAGAGTCCAAACGATCAACGCAACGGAGCGCGGCCGAAATCGGCCGCGCTCCGTGTGATGATCGCGGGGATGTATCTCTACTTGATTAATTTACAGTTATCTGTTTATATATCAAGTATAAATGATTATGTATTACAAGATGTGCAAAATAGAGGCGATAGGTATGAATAGTAATAGTCCATTTAGTTCATTAAGCCAATACGCGCCAAGCGCTGCATTTAATACCAGCGTAGAGACTCTGGTAGTACAAACGTTGCGTTCAGCGATAACCCAGGGGGCCTTTTATCCAGGACAGGAGATAGACGAAGCGGCAATCGCCGAAGGCCTCCAAATTAGTAAAATGCCGGTAAGGCAGGCGATAGCAGCTTTAGAAGTTGAGGGGTTGGTGACCAAAGTACCGAGAAAAAAAGTATATGTTACCAGTTTGGATAAACACGATATTGAAGAAATCTATACGACACGCATTGCCCTTGAGGAGGTTGCTATAAGAACAGCCATTAAGAAAGCCACGGAAAAAGACTATCAACTGTTGGAAGAAAATCTTGCGATACCACTCTCTCAGATGGGAGGTTACGTCGGGTTTCTTGAGGTGGATAAAGAGTTCCATTCGTTGCTTTATTCTCCATCAGGGTGGCATCGTGTAATAAAATATTTACAACAGCTACGAAACAACACGGCAATGTATAGAATATTGAGGGAACCGCTACCGTCGGAAAAACTTCTACTTTCATTAGAAGAACATCACGCTATTTATATAGCCTATTTAAAGAAAGATGAAGAAATGACTGCAAAGCTGTTAAGGGAGCATACTTTACGCACGATACCAAGTCTTAATGACATAACTAGAGCGAATGACACGGTATCTCTGCTCCAGAAACTCAAATAACCGCATTATTTTTAATATAACAGGGAGGACTTTTATATATTGATAAAAGTCCTCCCTGTTTATTTGTCCAAGCTAAATTATAACTTGACATTAGAACATATTATGATATAAATAATATAAGATAAAAAATCATAAATACAATTTATATACAATCTGCTGTGGAGAAGAGAAAGGGGGAAGAAATAGTACATTCATCTGTAGCGCGATTGTCAAAGGGGTGGAAATATGAGTGATGTGCAGAATTGTAAATATGATTTCATAGCTGGCACGATATCCTTTATCGCCGGTGTGGGGTTATATATCAATGTTCAAATGCAAGATATGATGAAATTCGATCTGTTAGGCTCTAAGTTTTTTCCCAAGGTTGCGTGTGTTGGTATGATGTTACTAGGAGGTATCTTAGTACTCCAGTCTATCGCAAAGTTAAAGTATCTAAAAGCTGAAGGAAACGATGAGGCCGAAACGAAAGAAAGTTTCTTTAATAGAAAAAAGGCTTTGTTTGTAGTTTACTCAGTAACATATTTTACGGCACTTGAATTTTCTGCAGGTTTCCTGCTCATGACTCCTATCTACATGTTTTTAAATATTCTTTTGTTGAAGCATGGAAAACCTTCGATAGCAGAGACACTGACATACGTTATTTTCTCAATTGTAGTGTCTACTGTCACCCATCAGTTCTTTAGTAAAATTCTTTACCTACTTCTTCCGTAATAAAGAGGTGTAAAAAGTGAATCCAGATATTATTCAGGGTATCAGTAGTATCTTTGCTCCGTTTCCATTTATGCTTATGTTGCTTGGTACTTTTGTAGGTATTGTTTTTGGCGCGATTCCAGGGTTGACGGCAACGATGGGTATTGTACTTTTTCTTCCACTTACTTTTAAGATAGACCCTGTTTCTTCTATATGTCTCCTGCTTGGTATCTATACAGGAGGTATATCCGGAGGGCTTGTCTCAGCGGCTCTACTTAGAATGCCAGGTACGCCGTCTTCAGTAGCTACGACTTTTGATGCATACCCGATGTCTCAAAAGGGTGAGCCCGGTAGAGCACTTGGGATAGGAATTTTTGCTTCGTTTATAGGTGGGCTTTTCAGTTCAATAGCCCTAATATTTGTGGCGCCGCAGGTTGCAAAAATTGCACTTACCTTTGGAAATTTTGAATATTTTTCAGTGTCGCTCCTTGCATTGAGCATTGTCATAGTGCTTTCAAAAAAATCCATGATAAAAGGATTGTTGGCTACATTTATAGGACTTTTCTTCGCAACCGTTGGTAGTTCTGAAATAGACATGGTTCCACGCTTTACATTTGGATTTGAAGAGCTTGAGGCTGGATTTAATATAATGCCTTTTCTAATAGGGTTATATGCTATATCACAGATAATTTCCGATATGGGATCGAATAACGATGTGCTTGTTCCAGATGTACCGATTACAAATGTATGGATAGGATTCAGAAATTTCTTTAAAGGAGATTTCTCGAATGTGATGCAGAGTACCCTTATCGGTTTTTTTATAGGACTTCTTCCCGGTATCGGAGGTGCCACTGCTAATGTAGTCTCTTACGGAAACGCGAAATCTCATTCAAAACATCCAGAACTTTTTGGTACTGGATATAAAAGTGGGATAATAGCATCAGAAACTTCTAATAATGCGGTGATAGCAGGAGCACTTGTACCTATGCTCACTATGGGCATTCCAGGGGATGCTACCACCGCAGTATTAGTTGGAGCACTGATGATACATGGTCTGCAGCCCGGTCCGATGCTTTTTAACACTAACGCTGCTTTTGTCTATAGTACTTTCTCAGCGGTATTTTTTTCAAATTTGGCCATGTTTATAATGATGCTTGTGGCTATACGGATTTTTATCAAGGCTCTCAGCATACCTAAGACATATCTATTACCCTTCATTATTGTGATGTGCGTTGTGGGTGCCTATGCACTTAATAATCGAATCTTTGACGCTTGGCTTTTGCTTTTCTTTGGGCTTGTAGGGTACTGTCTAGAAAAATTAGAATTTCCAATGACGCCTGCTATTTTAGGTTTTGTTCTCGCTCCTTTGATAGAGAACAATTTGAGGCAAGGGCTGATGTCTAGTAACGGAAGCTATCTGCCTTTATTGGAAGGGAAAATATCTCTTATTTGCCTCGCTTTGGCAGTCATTTCGCTCACATGGCCTTTTGTCAGCGGAGTAATTAAGAGGGTTAAAAATGTAATTTGATTTAACTGTAATGATAAATAAAAAACTCAAGGAGGTTGTATTCTTATGTTCAAAAAATATGTGGCAGTGTTGATGTGTGTGTTGTCTTTAGTAGCATGTTCGTGTGTAGCCGCTATAGCGGCTGATACATATCCTTCAAAACCAATCAAAATGGTAGTTGGGTATGCTCCGGGCGGTGGAGTGGACACTACTGCAAGAATCTTTGCAAAATATGCGGAAGAGTTCCTTGGCCAGCCAATCATCATAACGAATATTACTGGTGGAGGTGGAAGTATTGGTGCAAGAGAGGTGTTAAAGGCGAAACCAGACGGATACACGTTGCTATGGATGCATGAAGCTATACTCTCGGGGTATATAACGGGAGTTGCTAAGTTCAGTTGGGAGGAATTTACACCACTTGGCAAGGCTGTTGCCACATGTGATGCCATCGTTGTCAAGGCTGATGCTCCGTGGAAAACCATAGACGAATTTATGGTTTATCTCAATAAAAATCCGGGCAAGGTTAAAATGCCAGTAGAGATAGGCTCAATGAGTCAGTTAGAGCTTGCCGCAATTGACAATGCTGCAGGTGGCAAAAAAATCGTCGCTGTGAGTGGCGGTGGTGGAGCTACGCGAATCCCTAAACTACTCGGAGGCTTTCTTGATGCTGCTTCTCTGAATGCTCCGTCAATCCCGCAATATGTTAAAGATGGTTCCCTTCGTCCTTTGGCGGTTTGCACTCCCGAACGTAGTCCGTTTTTTCCGGGGCTTCCTACATTGAAGGAACGTGGTTACGATGTAAATAAACCATTTAATATGTACGTTTTTGGGCCAAAGGAGCTTCCGAAAGCAGTTGTGATAAAGATTAACGGTGCGCTTAAGCAAATGACCGCGGATCCTAGAGTAAAGAAAGATCTTGCCGCCATATTAGCAAGTCCAAGCTTTATGACACCCGAAGAACAGGTAAAGTACCTTGCCAATCTTACAAAATATCTTCAGGGTGTTGCTAAAAAAGCTGGAATTAATCAGAAATAACGGACCAACAAATCTAATGGCCGGAGAGAGTTTGTTCTCTTCGGCTGTATATCTCTAATTTTTCAAGGAGTTCACTCATGGATAACTCAAGAAACATAATTCTAACTACTAAAAGATTACCGAGTGATGAAATAGTTAATGGCGCTGACCGTGCAGGGCATAGGGCGTTGCTATATTCTCTTGGGATAGAAAAAGACGAAATGACACGTCCGTTTATAGCTGTGGTGAATAGTTGGAATGAAATCGTCCCCGGCTGTGCACCGCTGAAAGAAATTGCTTCGTTTGTAAAAAGGGGAATTTCTGAGGCTGGCGGCCTCCCGTTTGAATTCTGTACTATCGGGGTTTGCGACGGACTGGCTCAGGGACATCGCGGCATGTCATATTCTCTTCCCAGCAGAGAAGTTATTGCTGATTCTATTGAAATAATGCTTAAGGCTCACTGTTTTGACGGAGCTGTCTTTTTAGGAAGCTGCGATAAGATTATTCCAGGAATGCTGATGGCGGCCCTTCGCGTGAATATTCCCTCGATTTTTGTGCAAAGCGGGCCAATGCAGAACGGTTGCTACAAAGGGCAAAAACTCTCTCTGCCGTCGTTGCGTGAATATACTGGCAAATTTTTTGAATCTCATATCACCGCTGAAGAACTTGAGAAAATAGAAAAAAGTACGATGCCAACTCTAGGAAGCTGTGCAATGCTGGGAACTGCTAATTCTATGAGTTGTGTCGTAGAAACCCTTGGTCTCGGGCTGCCGATGACCGCCACGACCCCTCCGTTCACATCCCAGAAAAAACAAGAAGCGGTACGTGCTGGAAGGATAGTCGTTGATTTGGTCTACAAAGGGCGTAGGCCAAAAGATTATGTCACCAAAAATTCTATAGAAAATGCCCTGAGGGTCGGATTTGCGATAGGTTCTTCGACCAATCTTGTTCTTCATATCAGTGAGATTGCAAAAGAGGCCGGAATAGACATCTCATTGACGGAAATGGATGAAATAAGCGAATCGACACCGTACATCTCCAAACTTCATCCCTCTGGCACGGTCCCATTCAACGACCTCAATGCTGCTGGCGGAGTTCCTGCCATTTTACGGTCGCTTGGTCCTCTGCTACACCTTAGCGAGCGGTGCGTATGCGGGCAGAGCATAGAAGAAATAGCAGAAACAGCCGACTGGGTCGATAGGGAAATAATACGCCCCAAAGAAAAGCCGTTCCATACCAAAGGTTCTCTGAAGGTATTGTGGGGGTCTCTCGCACCGGATGGTGCCGTTGTAAAACAATCCGGTGTAGCGGATAAAATGCGTATCCACACCGGTCCAGCCGTGGTCTTCGAGAATATGGAGGCTGCAATCATTGCTGTGGAAGAGGGCCGGATAACGAAAGGTTCCGTAGTCGTTATTCGCAACGAAGGTCCTGTTGGTGGCCCAGGCATGAGAGAGATGCAGCTTGTTACGACTCTTATGGTTGGAACTGGCCTATCAGACACGACAGCTCTGGTCACGGACGGACGTTTTTCCGGCGCGACACGCGGCCCTTGCATCGGTCATGTCTCCCCCGAAGCAGCTCTTGGTGGTCCGATCGCTTATGTTCGCAATGGTGACGCAATCTCTATAAACTTGGAAGAAGGGCGGCTTGATCTTGAAATAACGGCCGAAGAAATGCAAAAGCGCATTGAAAGTGATCCGCTAAGCGACATACAAAGCCAAGAAGGCGTACTGGGAAGTTTTATTGAGCATTACATACAAAAACATAAAAAAGAGCGAAAAAATAGACGCTCCGTGGCGTGAACAATGCCATCAAAGCCTAGCGCTGGTGCCGTGAAATAACAAGTGCGCGCCCATTACCGCGTCACCAGCATCCAGTAATTTTCCGCCAGCTTTTTTATCTCAAAGGGGCCGTGCAGCGCGCAGATCGAAAGCAGGTCTTTGTTTGTGAAGTCCGCGGCTATTATCTCTTTTTCTTGGAGCAGCGCAAGGTTGAAGCGGGCCATCGCCATTAGTACGGAGGGGCTTCTGCGCGCGCGCTGCGCTATGCCGAAGCCCATTATATAGGTGACGCGCCGTCCTTGCGCAAGCAGCGCGTCAAGCGCCGTTTGCAATTCATAAAAGGCGGGGACGCCGGCCGCGGCGTCGAAGATATGCGCGTAAAGTTTCGGGGCGTTGCTTTTCAGCGTTCCGTAGTCCGCCATATATTCATAAGCGTCAAGCTCGCCCGCCGCGTTTCGCAGGCCGAAGGCGCCCCCTGTCTCTATACAATACCTCAGCGTAGGACGCAGCCGCGCACAAACGGACGCGGTTTTTTCCGCGGCGGTGGCCGATGGGTATATACCGGCGTAATAGTCGCTCTGCGCCATGCAGTCGGAGGCAAGCTTCGTCGCCTCTTCGATATCATCTGCGCAAAGTGCCTTGACGCGTAACGTTGTGGCTCTCATCTGCATCTCCCCCGATTCATGGAAACATTTTAACATTATCCAATAAAATGCCAACTTGCCAATCCGGCAAAGAACCTATAGAATGTAAGCCATGAAAAATACGACGATCTTCCCAACCGACAATAAATCATCCTGTTGTTGCGGCGCCGCTGCGATCTCAATGGCGCGCCTCATGCCGCGCGCGTATACTACACGTTCGGGGGGCTGCATCGCATAGGCGCGGAGCAGACGATATACTAAAAAGCAAAAGGCCCGCCCTGAAAAGGCGGGCCTTTTTTAATAAAGTTAAAAAATCATATTCTCAGGGGGAAACGCAATGAATTTTTTTAGATATGTGGCAAGTGATTATAAGGCGGCGCGCCGCAACGACCCGGCCATTCCCGACGGCCTTCGCGGATTTCTAGAAGTCATACTCTGCACGCCGGGGTTTCTTGCCATCACCTTTCACAGGATATTCCATGTCATGCACGTAAAACTCCACATCCCGGTGCTTCCGCGTTTTCTTTCCCTATTCGTGCGCTGGTGGACGGGCATCGAGATACACCCCGCGGCCTCCATAAGTGAAGGCTTCTTCATCGACCACGGCGCCGGCGTAGTAATCGGAGAGACGGCGGAGGTTGGCAAAAACGTCACGCTCTATCAGGGCGTCACGCTCGGCGGCACCGGCAACGAAAAAAGCCACAAGCGTCATCCAACGCTGGGAGACAATGTTTTTGTCGGAAGCGGCGCTAAGATACTCGGCCCCATCACGATAGGTTCAAATTCACGCATAGGCGCAAACAGCGTCGTCCTTAAAAACGTCCCGGAAAACGCGACGGTGACGGGAATGAGGGCGAGGATAATAAAAGTGGACGGGCGTCCTGTAGCCGCCGCCTCGTCGGGGCACAGCCAGGAGGAACTTTTGATGCGAATGCTGCGCCTGGAAGAGGAGCTTTATTACCTTAAAAACGAATTTAAACGCTGCCGCGGCGACATTGTCATTGAAACGCGCGCAGCCGCCGACAACGTCGAAGTTGAAATAGAACATCGCCATTCCGCGCGAGCTTCGGAGGAAAGTTCTGATATATCTTAATGATAGATATATTCTTTAACTGATATATATCAATAAGATTAGTCTAATAAACGAATATTCTCTTTTTTAAACAATTACAGCGTTGATATACGCGGAAAGCCTAAGCTCGCGCCTTCCGCGTATAAACTTGCGCGCCGACGGGCCGTTTTGCGTAAAATGCGCCAAGAGCGGATGTTTTCCGGCGTCGCGCGAAGTTCGGCCTCTGTGCTGCAAGGCTGCGCTTACGGTCGCCTACAGCTGTGCAAATTATATTGATTACACCTTAACTGAAAATTAAAATAATGTAAAATTTGTGTGTGATATTTTAGAAAAGCCCTGAAATATTCTAACGTTGACACTATCCCTCTTCTGATATATCTTGTACTACAGTGAATGTATAAATAGCGCTTGACAATAATGTAGTTTCAATTTGGCTTTTCGGTCCTGAAGAAGGGCCGTCCTAATAAAAGCAGAATTTGAAGGGAGAGGTATCTTTATGCAAATCACCAAAAAGCTTGCCGCACTTATGGCAACCGTTTTCGTACTCGCGCTTATGGCAACAGCAGCTTCAGCGGCTCCTGTGGTTCTCCGTTTCGCAGGGCAGCAGCCCCCCGAGCATCAGTGCACCAAGATGATGAACGACTTCGCGAAGGAAATCAACAAGAAGACCAACGGACGCATCCAGGTCAAAGTATTCCCCGCCAGCCAGCTCGGCAACTACTCGCTCGTTATGGAAGAGCTCGTCCGCGGAACAATAGACATGTCAGTAACATCATTCGCCAGCGAATTTGACCCCCGCTTCGAAGTCATCTACGTCAACGGCTACGTCAGCGGCTACGATTCAGCGAAGAAGGTTTTCGCCCCCGGCGCATGGCTCCCCAACAAACTTGACGAACTCGGCAAGCCCCTCGGCGTTCGCGTTCTCGGTTCCTATGTTGAAGGCATGATCGGTATCTCTTCAGTGAAGCCCCTCAAAGACCCGCTGAACCCGAAGGTAGACAAGGGCGTTCTTACCCGCGTTCCCAACATGGACGTTTACACGCTCGGCGCAAAGGCCATGGGCTTCCGCACCATCACCATTCCCTGGTCAGACGTTTACCAGTCACTCCAGACCGGCGTCTGCGACGCAGTTGACGGAATGGCGACACCTGCCGCTTACACCATCCTGGGCGACGCGATCAAGCATTGGTATGCGACAAACTACTCAATGGAATATCTCCCCCTCATGGTGAGCTCGAAGACATGGGCGAAGCTTTCACCGGCCGACCAGAAGATTTTCCAGGAAGCCGCAAAGAACTTCACCATCAAGTCAATCAACACCGCAAAGGCTGAAGATACAAAGTACATGGCTCTCATGGAGAAGAAGGGCATCAAAGTTCACAGATACACAGAAAAAGAACTTGCCCCCATCAAGAAGGCCTGCGTATCAACATGGAAAGAACTCGGCAAGCGCGGCATGACCCCCGAGCTCATGGCTGAATTCGAAAAGAACCTCGCGAAATAAGCTGCACCACTAACATAAACAAAAATAAGACGAGACCTCCTGCATGGGAGGCCTCGTCTTTATTTTATGCGCCGTCTTTTACGGCGTTAGTCTACGATGAACAGCTTTGCGCCGGATTCGGTGTATGAACGGTGCGGGTTGTCTTCGTCATTTGAAGCGACATATCCCATCCCTGGCGTCAGCAGGCGTTTACTTCCGTCTTTGAGCTCCGAAACGAGAGAACCTTCAAGGACGAAAAGCACATGCCCTCTTGCACACCAGTGGTTTGCCAAATATCCCGGAGAATATTCCACGATCCTCGCGCGGACGTTTCCCTGCTCAAATCTCTTCCATTTGGCGACGCCGCGTTCGCCTTCGTGAACCTCTTCCGGTATGGCGTTCCAGTCAACGTTGAGGTACGGTATTCCTTCGATATCCATAGTTGTCTTTTCCTCCGCAGCTTCGTGATGGTTGATAACAAAATGATACACGAAAAAACGCAGAAAAAAAGAGGCAGCACAAAACAAAAAGTCCTGAATCCGAAAACCGGATCAGGACTGAAAATTCAATGGTGGAGATAAGCGGGTTCGAACCGCTGACCTCTTGAATGCCATTCAAGCGCTCTCCCAACTGAGCTATACCCCCGTCGAACGAGGGTAATTATACTTTTTTACGCGGCGGCTGTCAAGACTTAGCTGTTCGTTTGCTGGGCTACGAGATTTTCCGCTCTGTAGAGCTGACGCAGCTTCGGCTTTTCTATCTTGCCGGTGGGGTTGCGCGGAATGTCGGCGAAGATTATCTGGCGCGGGCGCTTGTAGCGCGGAAGTTCCGCGCAGAATTTTTCTATGTCTGCCTCGGTGCATAGAACATTTGGCTTCAGCTCTATTATGGCGGCCGCTATCTCGCCCAAACGATGGTCGGGCAGTCCGATGACGGCCGCGTCCTTCACGTTGGGGTTCGCGCGCAGGAAATCTTCCACCTGCACTGGGTAGATGTTTTCGCCGCCGCTTATGATGACGTCCTTTTTGCGGTCAACGAGGTAGATGAAGCCCTCTTCGTCCTGACGCGCCATGTCGCCGGTGGAGAGCCAGCCGTTGTGGAGTATCTCGTCCGTCGCTTCCGGATTTTTATAATAGCAGGTCATGACGCCGGGGCCTTTGACCGCCAGTTCACCCACCATGCCGCGCGGGACGACGGAGCCGTCCTCTTCAAGTATCTTCACGCGCCAGCCGAAGCCGGGCACGCCTATTGCGCCGACCTTTTCGATGTTGCCGACGCCGAGGTGCACGCAGCCTGGGCCGGTCGATTCTGAGAGGCCGTAGTTCGTGTCGTATTTATGCTTAGGGAATATCTTGCGCCATCTGTTGATGAGGCTGGGCGGCACGGGCTGCGCGCCTATGTGCATCAGCCGCCAGCGCGACAGGTCGTAGCCGGCTATGTTGATGCGGCCGTCGTCTATCGCGTCTAGGATGTCCTGCACCCACGGCACGAGCAGCCAGACGATGGTGCATTTTTCCTCCGCCGCGGTTTTTATTATTGCGGCCGGGTCGGTGCCTTTGAGCAGGATGCCCTTGCTGCCCGAGATGAGGCTGCCGAACCAGTGCATTTTTGCGCCTGTGTGGTAGAGCGGCGGGATGCAGAGGAAAACGTCGTCGTGCTTTTGCCCGTGGTGGGCCTGTTCCGTCTTCGCCGCGTGCATGAGGCTCTCGTGGTTGTGCAGTATCGCTTTGGGAAAGCCTGTGGTGCCTGAGGAAAAATATATCGCGGCGTCGTCGCTGTCCGAAAGCAGTATGCGCGGCGCGAAACTCGAGAGATTGGCCGTCAGGTGCAGATAGTTTTCGGCAAAGCGCGGGCAGCCGTCGCCTATGTAGAAAATGAGTTTGACGCGCGGGATGTCGCCGTAAATGTCCTCCACGCGTCCGATGAACTCTGGGCCGAAGAATAGCGCGTCCACGTCCGCCAGCTCAAGGCAGTATTTTATTTCGTCGGCGGTGTAGCGGAAGTTGAGCGGCACTGCGAGCGCCCCGGTCTTGAGTATCCCGAAGTAGAGCGGCAGCCATTCGAGGCTGTTCATCATGAGGATGGCCACCTTGTCGCCCTTTTGGATGCCGCGCGAAAGCAGCAGGTTGGCGCAGCGGTTCGCCTTTTCGTCAAAGACGCTCCACGTTATCTCGCGCCTGTAGCTCTCCGTGGGGCTTGACTCGATAAGTTCGTATTCCTTCCACGTGACGCGGCGAAGCTCCTTCACCTCTGGATTGATCTCGACAAGGGCCGTCTCATGGCAGAATTCGTGCGCGTTTCTTTCAAGCAGTTCAGTGATTGGCATTGCAAAATTTCCTCCTCGCGTTTTTATTTCGGCGGGGAGATATAAAAATCCCCGCCCTCCTGATTAACAGAGGACGGGGAATATTGACCCGTGGTACCACCTCAGTTTGGCGTCTCCTCGCGGAGCGCGCCCTCGTCGGGTACGCGGCGAAAGAATGCCATATACCCTGTCCGATATAACGGTCGAACCCGTCGCAGCCTACTTAGGAAGCCGTTTATCATATATGCCCTCCACAAAGCCTGTACTTGCCCCTGCTGGACGACCTCTTATGATCAATGACCCAATATCCCTTTTGGTGCGCCGCTCCTGGAATGTATTTCGGTTCGTTCGTCCGCCGCCTCGCACCATCCGCCGGCTCTCTGAAGGACTGAAAACGCGCCTACTTCTTTCCCGTCATTGCGTTTGCCTCTCTATGTGAGACATTATGAGATATTTTTACGCATCAAAGCGGATATGTCAAGGCCGCGAAAAAATTTTGCCGGCGCATTTAGCGGCGGAAAGCGGCGCGTTCATTGCCTGCTTGGCGCAATTATAGTAAACTTGCTATAGATGTATAAAAATATGGAGTTGGTATAGATGCTGCATTGCGGAATAGTCGGGCTGCCATTAAGCGGTAAGTCTACAGTTTTTAACGTTATAACGCGCGCCGGAGCGGAAGTAAAGCCATACGCCGGAGGCAAGACGGACCCAAACAAGGCCGTCGTCTCCGTGCCGGACAAACGTTTTGACAAGCTTGTCGAGATACACAAACCGAAAAAAGAGACGCCGGCGCAGGTCGAGTTCGTAGACCTCGCGGGGCTTTCGCGCGGGGCGGGAAAGGGCGAAGGGCTTGGCAACGCCTTCCTGAATTTTGTGGCCGACGCGGACGCGCTCATTCAGGTGATACGCTGCTTTGACAACGCCGCCGTCGAGCACCCGGAGGGAAGCGTAGACCCGCTGCGCGATTGGGACATTTTAGACAACGAGCTTATCTTCCGCGACCTTGCCGTAATCGACAACAGGCTCGGCAAGCTGCGAGCGAAGAAGCGCCTGCTGCCGGAAGAGGAGAAGGAAAAGGCGCTGCTTGAAAAGTGCTACGACTGCCTCATGGACGAAAAGCCGCTTTCCTGCATCGAGCTGAAGCCGGAAGAGTGGCGTCAGCTGCGCGGTTTTTCCTTTGTCACGTCAAAGCCTCAGATAATCCTGCTGAACCTTGACGACAGCCAGAGCGAAAATTCAAAGATACCGAAATGGGACGAGCTGAAAAAGCGCGCGGACGCAAGCGGAGCCATGCTCTGCACCCTCTACGGCAGCCTTGAAATGGACGTCATGGACCTCTCGCCGGAGGAGGCCGCCGAATTTACCGAGGGGCTTAACATCACGGAGCCGGGGCGCGAACGCCTTATCGAAGAGGCCTACAGAGTGCTTGGGCTCATCAGCTTTTTCACCAGCGGCCCCGACGAGGTGCGCGCCTGGACGCTGCATGACGGAGAAACGGCCGTAGATGCCGCAGGCACGATACATTCCGACCTTGCGAGAGGCTTTATCCGCGCGCAGGTCGTATCCTACGAGGACTACATAAAATACGCGGCCTCCCTGGACGAATGCCGCAAAGCCGGGGTGCTGCGCCTAGAGGGCAAAGAATATCCCGTAAAAGACGGAGATATGATAGAAATAAGGTTCAACGTCTAATACGCGCGAATAAATATTTATATCATCACTAATTTAGCGGCGCGGGGGAGCTATCCGCGCGCCGCGTAAGAAACGGCGGGGTGTTTTATGAAAATATACATCAGTTCGGACATGGAAGGCTCAACCGGCGTCGTCAGCCGCGAACAGGTGGACAGCGCCGCGCCTGAATACGCGCTGGGCCGCGCCATGCAGCGGGCCGACATCAGGACGGTGATAAGAGCCATCCTTGACGAGCCCGACGCAGATCAGGTAATCCTCAACGACGCGCATTGCCACATGACGAATATCGACATAGCCGATTTAGGCGCGGAGGTGTGCCTCATCAGCGGTACGCCGAAGCTGCTTGGAATGGTGGAGGGGGCGCAGGACTGCGACGCCGCCTTTTTCATCGGCTACCACGCGATGGCCGGCACAGAAAAAGCCGTGCTCGACCACACCTTTGACCCAGAGACGATATACGATCTTAGGATAAACGGGCGCCGGATGGGTGAAACGGGCGTCAACGCGCTGCTTTGCGGGGCGCTTGGCGTTCCAGTCGCCATGGTGAGCGGAGACGAGGCGCTTCGCATGGAGGCGCAGAGCCTTCTTGGCCCAGAGGTGGCAGCGGTCGCCGTGAAAGAGGGCCTTGGACGGTGCGCCGCAAGCTGCGCTACGCCGGAAAATTCAAGCGGCCTGCTCTACGAAGGCGTCAAAAAAGCGATGAAAAACCTGCGCAGCGGCCTCATCAAGCCCCTTGTGCCGGAGCTTCCGTGCGTCATGGAAGTAACGCTGCTTGATACGCTGCAAACGGACGCGGCCTCCCTTGTACCTGGCGCCGTCCGCATAGCGGCGCGCACGCTGCGCTTTGAGACGCAGGAGGCGCTTGAACTGAGGCGTTTCCTCTACTCGGTCATGGAATGCGCGGGAAGAGTGTAAGGTGACGGAGAGGCGGCCGCCGCAGCCAGTGGTCTGCGGGTTCGACATAGGCGGACACACCATCTCCGCGGGGACTGTGACCTTTGAAGACGGCGCGCCGCGCGTCGTCTCGCGCGTCACAGTGCCCACGCCCGCCGAGCGCGACATCGTGGCGCTGCTTGAGCGGCTTGCCGAAATCGTGCTGCTGCGCGCCTCGCCTGAGGTCCCATGCTTTGCGGGGCTTGCTGTTCCAGGCTTCATCGATACGGAGCGAAAAAATATAGTGCGGCTGACGAACTTCGTAGGCTGCGACGGCGCGGCTCTTGGCGCCATGCTTGCCGCCAATCTCAGCGTCAAAAAAATACGGCTCTCGGCGCTCATGGAAAACGACGCAAACTGCGCGGCCCTTGGCGAGGGCGCAGCGGGCGCGGCGGCCGGCCTCACGGATTACGCCGTGGTCACTCTCGGCACAGGGATAGGCTGCGGCATCGTTACGGGCGGACGGCTTCTTCGCGGCGCGCATGGGATGGCCGGCGAATTTGGACACGTCACCTCCGCCGCGTCAGAGCTGCCGTGTAAATGCGGCGGCCAATGTCACTTGGAGACCGCGGCTTCGGCGGACGGAACGGAGGCTGCGGCGCGCGCCGCAGGACTGCCTTCCGACTTCAAAACGTTATGGCTGCGAAGAAACGAACCGGCCGTCGCAAAAATAATATCACCAGCGCTTGAGGCTCTAGCCTCCGCGCTTGCGTCGCTTACCGCACTCCTTGACCCACAGTGCATAGTCCTAAGCGGCGGCATGAGCCGCGCGGAAGGGCTCGCGCCGGAGCTTGCGTCGCGAATGCAGAAATACCTTTCGTCGCCCTTTAGAGAATACTGCCGCCTGAAAACCTCATCACTGGGAGCGGACGCCCCCATAATCGGGGCCGCGTCGCTCTTTTTCAGAGATCGGCTTTATGGAGATGATCCCAAATGATAGAACTGAACCTGAATCTTGCCGAAACGTGCGCCTTTGCCGCGGCCATACTGTGGCTCGGCATGTTTCTCCGCACCAGGGTGAAAATACTTTCCACCTACAACATCCCCGCGCCCGTCATAGGCGGCGTCATATTTGCGCTGGCCAGTTGGGGGGCGAAGGACCTCTGCTCTTTTAATTTTGACATGACGGTGAAAGACCCGCTCATGATAACATTCTTCACAAGCATCGGCCTTGCCGCCAGCTTTAAAATGCTGAAACGAGGCGGCCCGCAGGTCTTCATCTTTTTGGGCGTAGCCTCAGTGCTCGTGGTGCTCCAGGACGTCATAGCCATCGCCCTCTCCTATGTCACCGGCATCAACCCGCTGCTTGGGATGTTGGCAGGTTCTATAACGATGTCAGGCGGGCACGGCACCGGCGCGGTCTATGCTACGCTCTTTGAAAAAAGCTACGGAGTGGGCGGCGGCATGGAACTTGCGATGGCGGCGGCCACCTTCGGTCTCGTCATGGGCTCCGTGCTTGGCGGCCCGGTTGCGCGCCGTCTCATCGAAGGCCGCCATCTTGCAAAAAGACATTCCGACGACAAGCTCACCTACGAGACAGTAGACGAAAGCCTCGACATAGAGGCCGACGGGCCCGTATCCGCCTCAGTTTTGATGATAACGCTGATGCAGATAACTATCGCTATGAGCGTCGGCAAATTTATAGACGAAATGCTCATAGGCGTCGGTATACAGCTTCCGACCTACCTATGCGCGCTCTTTGTCGGCATATTCATACGCAACGCAAGCGACATGACGGGGCTTTACAAAGTACATCTCAGACTCGCCGACACGATTGGCTCTGTCGCCCTCTCGCTCTTTCTCGCGCTCTCGCTCATGTCGCTGAAACTGTGGCAGCTTGCGGACCTTGCCGGCCCAATGGCCGTCATACTGCTTGCCGAGACGCTGCTGATGGGCGTATACGCCTACTACGTCACCTTCAGGATAATGGGCCGTGACTATACCGCCGCGGTAATAACCGGAGGTCACTGCGGTTTTGGGATGGGAGCTACGCCGAACGCGATAGCGAACATGGACGCCATCACCAGCAACTACGGGCCCGCTCCGCGCGCCTTCTTCGTCGTCTCGATAGTCGGAGCCTTTTTCATCGACATCGTGAACGCAATAGTGATCCAGGGCTTCATAGCTCTTCTATAGGAGGTTCAGTATGGCTGATATATTTATGATAAAAATGGATTTCATACAGACGATGGCCTTCGCCGCCATACTATACTGGCTCGGCGTGGAGCTTTGCCGCCGCCTTTCGTTTCTTCGCCGCTACAACATACCTCCGGCGGTGGCGGGGGGGCTGCTCTTTGCGCTACTGCGCGCCGCCGCCTCGTCTAAAGTAGGCTTTCAGTTTGAGATGACCCTTATGGAACCGTTCATGATCGCTTTCTTTACCGCCATAGGCCTCGGCGCGAGCCTCGCCTTTCTGAAAAAGGGCGGCGCTGCGGCCTTCAAGCTTCTTGCCGCCGCCTGCCTGCTGCTTGCGCTGCAAAACGCCGCGGCCCTCTTCATCGGGCGCGCCGCGGGGCTTTCGCCGATGCTCTCCATACTTGCCGGCTCCGCCACGATGACCGGCGGCCACGGCACCGGCATCGTCTTTGCAAATGAAATGGAACGCTATTTCGGCGTGCAGGGTGCGGGCGCCGTGGCCGTAGCATGCGCCACATTCGGCGTAATAGCCGGCTCGCTGCTTGGCGGCCCCGTCGCCGAACGCCTCATCAAAATAAATTCCCTCGCCCACGACAGCAGCGATGAGAAAACCGGCGCAAGAGACATCATAGCGGAGGTATTCAGCTTTGGCGACGCAAAAGAGCCCATCTCCGCGCACATGATACTGATGACGATATTTCAGATAACGCTCGCGGTCAGCGTAGGCATCCGCGTAAGTGAGTGGTGCGGGCTGCACGGCATCCTGCTGCCATCATACGCGGCGGCCCTTGCCGCTGGTATGATCATGCGCAACATAGGCGACCGCGTGCCTCTTTTTAGAGTACACCCGCGCGTCGTAAACTACATAGGCGGCGCGTGCCTGTCATTTTTTCTCGCCTTCGCGCTCATGTCCGTCGACCTGGGGAGTCTTGCCGTCCTTGCCGGGCCGCTGCTTCTCATACTGTGCGCTCAGACCGTCATAACCGCATTCTTCGCCGCGTGGGGCACCTTTCGCATCACCGGCTCCGACTACCAGGCGGCAGTTATCACGGCGGGGCACGTAGGCTTCGGGCTGGGCGCCACGCCAAACGCTATGGCCAATATGGAGGCCGTCTGCTCAAAATACCGGCAAGCCCCCGGCGCCTTCTTCGCGGTGGCCGCCGTCGGCGCTTTCTTTATCGACATAGTCAATGTCATAGTAATAAATATTCTGATACGGATATGCGCGTAAACGACACGCAAACGAGAGGGAGGAACATCATGCTTATTTTGACAAGAGAGGACATCCTCAAAGTTTTTACAATGAAAGACGCCATAGAGGCGGACAAAAAAGCCTTCATCCTGCACAGCGAGGGCAAGGCCGTCGTTCCGCTTCGCATAAACATCGACAACGAAAGCCGCACGGGGCAGCTCATGTTCATGCCGGCCTACGTAGGCGGCGACCTCAACATGGGCGGCGTAAAAATAGTCTCCTGTTTTCCCGCCAACGCGGAAAAAGGACTGCCCGTCATCCCGGCCACAATGCCCGTCATAGACGGCGAGACCGGCTGCGTCACCGCCATCCTCGACGGAACGACGCTGACGCAGATCCGCACCGCGGCTATCTCCGGCGCGGCCATAGAACTGCTCGCAAACGAAGACGCAAAAATCGGCGCGCTCTTTGGCACGGGCGGTCAGGCAGCCGCGCAGCTAGAGGCGCTGATGACGGCGCGCGCGCTCAGCGAGGTGCGCATCTTTGACGCCTGCTCCGGCAGAGCGGAAGCCTTTGCTGCGGCAAACGCAAAACTTGCTTCAAAATTCGGCGTGAAGCTCCTCCCCGTCCAAAGCCCGAAAGAGGCCGTCACGGACGCGGACATAATAACAACCGTCACCACCGCGCGCGAACCTGTCTTTGACGCAGCGGACGTCAAACCGGGCTGCCATATCACCGGAGTCGGCTCCTACACTCCTGCGATGCGCGAACTGCCGGAAGAGCTGCTTGCGCGCGCCGCGCGCATCTTCGTAGACAATCGTGAAGCGGTGCTGGCGGAGGCCGGAGATTTTACCATCCCGATGAGCCGCGGCGCCTTCTCAAAAGAACGTATCGACGGCGAGCTTGGCGAACTGCTGCTTGGGCGCGTCGGCGGACGCGCCGCGCACGATGAAATCACGGTAATGAAGACGGTAGGCTTTGCGACGCTCGACGTCGTAAGCGCCGCTGAAATAGTAAAAAAGGCAAGAGCGGAGAAGGCCGGCACGGAAATCGCCTTTTAACGGCCTGCGCCGTGCAATATTTACCCGAGATATCCGGCGGCGCTACCTGCCGAATATCTCGGAGTGTGACCCTGTGCGGGTCAGCGTGAGAACGAGGGTCTCATTTTCAATCATATAAACGAGAAGCCAGTCGGGCTGAATGTGACATTCTCTGCACCCGGCGAAGCTGCCTGCAAGGGCGTGGTCGTTGTATTGAAAATCCAACGCGACGCCGTTTGCGAGCTTTTCAATGACGTCATACAGACGAGAGATCCTCTTGCCCTGTTTGATAGCTGTTTTGTGATCTCTTTTGAATTGTGAGGTCCAAACGACCTGATATTTATTAGTCATCAGCATTCAACCCAGCTATGATTTCTTCCATAGTATTATATCGTTTTACGTTCGGGTCGCGGGCTATGCGTTTGGCCTCCTTTATCGCTTCTATCGTCTCTCTGTTATATTCTTTGCGCACATCGAAAGGAAACCCGCCCGTGTAAATGGCCTTGTGCAAAAAAATGTTGACGGCGTCCGCTGTAGTGATGCCGAGGTCGCGAAAGGTCTCTTCCGCCTGCAATTTGATTTCGGGCTCTACCCTTATGTGAAGCGTCTCTGTCTTAGCCATCGTCATACCTCCGCTGTATGAATGTGTTTTGTTTGCATAATTATTGTATCATTTTTTGATACGTTCGCAATGCGAACTCGATGCAGCTTTTGCCGCCCTGTCTTCATCCGCCGTTATTTTTTCGCGCGCCGCTGCTTAGTTTGCCTATTAGTTTTGTAAAATTTTCTAAAAAGCTGGACAAATTTAGCGTGTAAATGGTATTATGATTCGTTGGCTTGTATAATTACCAGCCTATAAATTTCTAATGGCGTATAGATACTAAATGTGAGAGGAACTTCATAAAATGCAGGACTCGTCAAAAATCAGAAACATCGCAATAATCGCCCATATCGACCACGGAAAGACGACGCTCATAGACGGCATATTCAAGGCCGCGCACCTTTTCCGCGACAACCAGGTGATGGAAGAGCGCGTAATGGACGCCGGCAACATCGAGCGTGAGCGCGGCATCACCATCAAAGCAAAACACTGCACAGTCGAATGGGAAGGCTATAAGATAAATATAGTTGACACGCCCGGACACGCCGACTTCTCCGGCGAAGTGGAGCGCGTCCTTTCAATGGTCGACTCCGTTCTTCTGCTCGTCGACGCGAACGAAGGCCCCATGCCGCAGACGCGTTACGTTCTCATGCGCGCGCTGAAGCTCGGACTGAAACCGATAGTCATAGTCAACAAGGTAGACCGCCCGAACGCGGAGCCGGATCAGGCGCTCGACAAAACCTTCGACCTCTTCATCGAGCTTGGCGCCACGGAGGAACAGTGCGACTTTATGACGCTCTACGGCTCTGGGCTGCAAGGCTGGATAGTCGACGACCTCAATAAATACCCCGACAACACAAAGGCGGGCATGACCGACCTCTTCAAAGCGATAATCGAACGCGTCCCCGCCCCGCAGGCGGAGATGAACAAGCCCTTCCTCATGCAGGTCTGCGCTCTCTCGTGGAGTGAATACCTCGGGCGCATCGGCTGCGGCCGCATCCTTCAGGGAACGCTCAGAAAATCCGACAGATTCGTCCGCACCCATACGCGTTGGAAGGACTACGAACAGACTGATTGGGAAGTGGTATCCAGCGACACCTCCAACTGCTCGCACCTATACGTCACCAACGGCCTCGCGCGCACCGAAGTAGAGGCGGTCGGCGCGGGAGACATCGTCTGGTTCACCGGGCCCGCCAATATAGACCTTGGCGACACGATGAGCGCGCCGGAGCTTGAAGAGCCGGCGCTCGCCCCGCTTGACATAGAAGAGCCGACAGTCTCCATGCTCATCCTCGTCAACACCAGCCCCTTCGCCAATCAGGACGGAAACGCCATCACGCTGCGCCAGCTAAAAGCGCGCATCGAACGCGAAACGAAGACCGACCCGGCGCTCCGCATGGAAGACCTGGGCCGCCCGGACGGCATCAAAGTCTCAGGGCGCGGCGAGCTGCACCTGGGCATCCTCATTGAGGAAATAAGACGCGAAGGCTCCGAGATCTGCGTCTCACGCCCAGAAGTCATCATCCAGCACGACGCAAAAGGCCGTTCGCTCGAACCAATGGAAGACCTTATCATCGACGTGCCCGAAGAATATCAGGGCATCGTCATCCAGAAGCTCGCGCAGCGCAAAGGCGAGCTGAAAAATATGGAAAACGGCGGCACCGGCGTCCTTCGCCTCGAGTTCCGCATCCCGACGCGCGGCCTCATCGGCTACCGCGGCGAATTTCTCACAGACACGCGCGGCCTTGGCATCTTGGCCTCGCGCTTCGTCGGCTACGGCCTCTGGGTGGGCGAAATAAACGCGCGTTCGCGCGGCTCGCTCGTCTCCATGGACACAGGCACCGCCACCGGATACGCGCTTGAAAACCTTCAGGAGCGCGGCCTTCTCTTCGTGAAGCCCGGCGACGACATCTACAACGGACAGGTGGTAGGCGAGTCCTCGCGCAACAAAGACATGCCCTGCAACCCCAGCAAGCGCAAACAGCAGAACAACATGCGCTCAGCCACCAAAGACATGAAAATAACGCTCGACGTGCCGCGCATCATGACGGTAGACACCGCTATGGAGTGGATAAGCGACGACGAACTTGTCGAAGTGACGCCCCACAACGTCCGCATACGCAAAATGATACTTGACGCCGACCAGCGCAAAAAAGCCCGTATGCAGGCCGGAATAAAGGACGAAGACGAAGATTAAACCATGATCCGCGAGCTTATCGTCTACAGAGATTTCGAGCGCGACGAGGTATTCGCCTGCGTCACAGGGCTTATAAAAAGCCTTGGGCAGATAGACGGCGCTTCGCTTGCGGAAAGCGCCTCATGGTACTGCGACTGCGTATCAAAAATGTGCGCCGCCGCGGAGAAGGCCGGCATAGCCGGCAACGTTTGGCGGAGCTGGATCGCGATGCTCCTTGCGGAAAACGAAAACGCCTTCTCCATCGCGCAGGAGCGCCGCGCGCCGCTTGACGGCACCGCCGCCGCGCTTGCCATGCAGGACTTTGAAACGCTCCTCGAATACCTCCGCTTTGATTTCGGCCAGCTTGAGGCGGAACTTGGCGTAGACGTCATGCGCAGGGCGGGCGACTTTCAGCCCACGCCCGCCGGCCCCGTCTCCTTTGGCCGAATACCGGGCGCAGTCATAGGCGAGCTTGCTCTTTGTTTGTCCAAAGCCTCATCCGCGCAAGAGATATACGACGCGGCGCTTGCCTTCTATCAGCGGCGCGGCGTCGGCAAATTCGCGCTCTACCCCGGCTTTCGCTGGGACGGAGCGTCGCGCGCCATAGCGCCCGCCGTCCCCCTGGAGGCGATAACGCTCCCTGACATAATAGGCTACGAAGAACAAAAAGCGCTCGTCGTTGAAAACACCGCAGCCTTTCTTGATGGACGCCCCGCGAACAACGTGCTGCTCTACGGCGAGGGCGGCACAGGCAAATCCTCCACAATAAAGGCGCTGCTCAACGAATACGCGCCGCGCGGCCTGCGCATGATAGAAATATACAAGCACCAGATAGCGGATCTGGAGACGCTGCTTGAGGCCATAAAAGAGCGCAACTATAAATTCATACTCTTCATGGACGACCTCTCGTTTGAACAGTTTGAAGTGGAATATAAATTCCTCAAAGCCTTCATCGAGGGAGGCCTTGCAAAACGTCCCGACAACGTCCTCATCTACGCCACCTCAAACCGCCGCCATCTCATGAAAGAGAGCTGGGCCGACCGCGCCGACCGTGCCGAAGACATGCACGAATCAGAGACGCAGCAGGAAAAAATGTCACTTGTAGACCGCTTCGGCCTCATGATACGCTACATCTCGCCAGAGCAGAAAGAATACCTGAACATCGTAAACAGGCTCGCATGCGAATATAAAATAAAAAAGCCGCAGGAAAAACTCGAAAACGGCGCCGTTCGATGGGCGATGAAGCACGGAGGGTTCTCCGGCAGAAGCGCCCGTCAGTACATCGAATTTATGGCTGGCAAAGAAAATAAAGATTAAAACTTTGGGCGGCCGCTTCTGGCCGCCCTTTTCGCGCGCAAAACAGCGCGCCTGGGAGGGACTTAAATGAACGCTGAAAAAAACAGACGAAACATGCTCGTAGATTACTACGTATTCTCCGGCACGGGAAACACGCTCAAAATAGCGGGCCATATCGCCGAACGCCTAAAAGAGCTTGGCGCCGAAGTGCGCCTGCGCAAAATGGAAGACGGCTTTTCGCCGCGCGAAAAAGGATGCGTAGCCGGCATAGCCTTTCCCGTCGCCTTCTTCTCGACCTATCCGCTCGTGCTCGACTTCATAGACTCGCTGCCGCGCGGAGACGGCGCGGGCATCTTTCTCACCTGCACCATGGCCGGCGCGACATTCGGCCTCGAAGGCCGCTTCCGCGAAAAATTCATCGCAAAAGGCTGGCGTCCGCTCGGCGCCGCCGCCTTTAAAATGCCCGGCAATTACAATGACGACATAACTCCTGCGGCAAAATACGAAAAACTCGTCAAAGACTCGCTTGCGCAGGCGCGGAGATTCGCCGACGCGCTGCATCAGGGTCAGGCCTCGTGGGGCCGCGGCCTCCCGCTCATCCCCGCGCTGTGCGAGAGCTTCGTCCGCGGCGGAAGAGCCATGAAATTCTTCAACAAACATTTCCCGCTCTCCGTCGACGAATCAGTCTGCATAAACTGCGGCAGATGCCTCGGCCTCTGCCCCGTGGGAGCCGTCACCCAGACCGGCCGCCACCCGCGCATAGACCTCTTGAAATGCCAATGCTGCCAGCGCTGCGCCGGCTTCTGCCCCGTACACGCCATCTACGTTCAGGGCAAACACAAAGCGCAGTACCGCGCAATGGACTTTGAAGACTTCACCAACTGAAACGACCCTTCATAAACGCCGTGCAGTCGGCGCGCAAAACGAAAATCCGTCCCCCGTCCCAAGGGCCAAGATGTGATAATATATCTCTAACGGACGGGGGTTTACGCCGTACCTATTGCGGTTAGGGGCTGGAACGGTGAAAAAATATATCCAAAAGGCCGGCAGGCTTTATTTGAAAGACGATTTGCAGCACGCCATGCAGGACATCCTGAAATATCCACTCACCTTTATAGAGGCAGGGCCCGGCTTCGGAAAAACGACGGCCGTCAACGAATATCTGGAAAATAACGCGCCGGACCACGAAACGTACTGGCACACCTTCCTCGGCGAGCCGACCGACAAAGCATGGAAAGCCCTCTGCGCGCTCATAAGCCGCGCCGCTCCCGCCACCGGCAAATACCTGCAAAAACTGGCCGCCCCCAGCCTCGACACACTTTACGAAATAACCTCCATGATGCACACCCTAAAATGCGCCAAAAACACCGTCATCGTCGCAGACAACTATCAGCTCGCCGCCTTTGCCATACCTATCCGGCTGCTCTACGCGCTCTCGCTGCACGGCTGCGAAAAACTGCACATCGTCGTCATCTCCCATCCAATAAGCGAAGAAAACCTGACCTTCGCGGCAAACCCGCACATGCTGCACATCCAGCAGGAACGCTTTGTCTTTAGCGAACAGGACGTAATAAAGTGGTTCGCCTACTGCGGCGCGCAGCTCAGCGAGGAAGAGGCGGGCCTCCTCATGCGTACCACCGACGGATGGGCCGCCGCGCTCCGCCTCCAAATGGAAAGCCGCCTCGCCACAGGCTGCATAAAAGACGCCCACGGCATCTTCGGCCTTCTCGAATCGGCTATATGGGACAAACTTACAGCAAAAAGAAAAAAAGAACTGCTCTGCCTCTGCCTGCCGGAGAGCTTCACCGCAGCGCAGGCCGCGGTAATGACAGGCAAAGCGCGCCTCACCGAAGAAGACCGGCGCTGGCTCTCGCACCTGCTCTTCTGCCGTTATGACGGACAAAATAAAACCTACCTCCTGCACTCCCTGCTTAGGGAATATCTACAGGAAAAATTCTCCGCCGAAAGCGCCTCATTCTGCGCCGAAGCGAAACGCCGCGCCGCTGACGGGTGCGCGGCGGCCGGAGATATACTCTCCGCCTCGCGCTTCTACAGCGAAATAAAAGAATACGCCTCACTGCTCTCAGTGATAGAAAAATGCCTCAACGTCTCCGAAATTATATGGTACGCGGGAGCGGAACTCTTCGACGACATACGCGACAACTGCCCCGCGGAAATACTCGACGCCCACCCGGAACTGATGGTAAAAATCTGCATGGGCGCCTTCACTTCGGGCCGCTATGAACTCTCCGCCAGCTACTATAAGCTCATGGGCGAAATAATAGCGCGCATCACAGCACGCGACGCGCAGTACGGCCGCGCCCTGAGCGGCGAGCTTGAACTCTTCAAATTCCTCATGGCCTTCAACGACATCCCCAAAATGTGCGAAGCGCACGAATGCGCATGGGAGATACTCAGAGGCCCAGCAAAATTCCTCTCATTCAAAACCACATGGACCTTCGGCGTTTCCTCAGTCGCCTGCATGTTTTGGCGCGAAAGCGGAAAACTCGACCAGGAAACGCACGAGGTGCGCGCCGGAATGCCCCGCTACTACAGCCTCACAAAAGGCCACGGCATGGGAGCCGCGGACGCCATGGAAGCCGACGCAGCACTGCTTCGCGGAGAAGACCAGCTTGCAGAAGAACGCGCCATAAGGACCCTATACCTCGCGGAGCAAAACGCGCAGGACAGCATCTCCTTCTGCGCCGAACTCACGCTTGTGCGCGTCGCGATACTGCGCGGCGACGCCGCCAAATACGCAGACTTCACAGGCAGGATAAACAGGCGCGCCTTCGAAAGCGCCGACCACTACAGCATGAAAACAGCGGAACTTTGCATCGGCTTCATAGCGGCGGAACTTCGGACAGAAAGCCTCTGCCCCGAAAGCATAAGAAACCCGCTCTCCATCATCAGCTCCATCGCCGCCCCAGCGCTGCCCTTTGCGCACATAGCCGTAGCAAAATATCTGCTCGACACAGACCTCGCCCATTTCCGGGCGTTAATAGGCTCCTTCACCGCAACGACGGAACGCTTCCACATGCTCCTCCCGAAAGTATACTTCCTCATATACACCGCCATAGAAAGAGAAGCCTCCTCCGACGCCGCCGCGGCAAAAAAAGCGCTGAACGAAGCGCTCGACATAGCGCTGCCAGACCGCGTATACATGCCATTTGCCGAAAACTACCCGGCCATCCAAAAAATATTGACAGAAGCTCTCCGTGAACGCGGCGAAGAAGAGGCAAAAAAAATTCTGCGCCTCGGCGAAAGGCTTGCCGCGGGGATAAAAAAAATCAAAAGCAGCGACAGAGAAAACAGCGACCTCACCACAAGAGAGCTGCAGGTAGCGCTGCTCCTAAAAGACGGCATGACCACAAAAGCAGCAGCCGCCGCCCTCTGCATGAGCGACTCAAACGTCCGTTCCGTCAAAAAAAGGATATACTCAAAACTCGGCATCCACTCAAAAATAGAGCTGCTCAAAAAAGATATATAAAAACAAAGCTCCGCAGCGGCGGCCGTTCAATAAAAAAATCCGGCAAACTTTATTTTTTTGTTCGTGCTGCCGCACGCCTGGAAAAATCCGCGCGCATCAACGCCTCGCGGCGCACGCCGTTACATTTCAAACATCCACCTCTATCAAAATTACCTTCGCCGCCCCCCCAAATGGGGGGTTCGTTATTTTTGCTTAGATGTTATAAACACAGAAATGTATCAAAGTTGAAAAGGCGCGGACCACTTCTGCGCTTTAAAAATTATAAAAATTTTTGCGGGGGGTATTTTTATGGAGGTTCTGAAAAGCGAAAGCGGCGTACACAAATCGAACAAGCGCGAAGATATGGCGCACGCCGGAGCGGGGAAACCGTCAAGCATTTGGCTGATTGCCGTGCTGGTAGGCTTCCTCTCCTTTGCCTCGTTCTTAATGCTGCGCTCACAGGCGGTGGATACCGACACCATATACGTAAGCAGCCGCGCCGAGCTTGAGGAAATTGCTGCGAATGTAAACGCCGAATCCGATGACTACGCCGGCAAGACCGTAATTCTAAGCTGCGACTTACACCTGAGCGGTGCGGAGTGGACGCCTATAGGGGGCGGCGGCAACAACAGCATTAAATTCCAAGGTATATTTGACGGCGGAGGCCATACTATATACGGCCTCTCAATAGACCGGACCGATAACCCAGCAGGAAATAATGTCGGTCTCTTCGGTCTCATCGGCGCGACCGCTGTCGTCCGTGATCTGAATGTCTCCGGGGACGTCAAAGGGAATGACACTGTTGGTATCATTGTAGGGAAGAGCGCAGGAGGCAGGGTCGAAAGCTGTGCCGCCACCGGCCGTGTAAATGCGGCTGTAGTTACGGCTGGAGGCGTCGTCGGTTATAGCAATGGCGGCGTTATCATTAACTCCTCCGCGGTAAATTGTAATATAAGCGCTTTGTATAGTAAGGCCGGCGGAATAGCCGGCGCTTTGGAGAGCGGCGCCTTATTGGCAAATTGTGTCGTTCAAAGCTGCGATATATCACAAACATCCGAAGTAGATCCAAGAGATAACATGGTTGGCGGCGTCGCAGGCTTCGTAGAAGGCTCCACGGTGAAAAACAGCGTGGCGGATTGTTTGGTGACCTCAAAAGGCAGCGCCGGCGGCATCGTAGGACTGGCGGCGTACTATTCTTCGATATTGAACTGTTATTCGTCAGGTACGCTCGTGGCCGCGCAAACGACCGCCCGCCTTGGCGGGATAGCAGGAAAGGGTTTGGATGTCACAATCGAAAACTGCATCTCTTCCGCGGTGCTCAGCGGAGATGCCGCTGTGAAGGGCGGCATCATCGGAGATAGCAGCAGTACAACAAGTCTCAAAAACTGCGGATGGCTCTCTGGAACAGCGGGCAAAGCTTGCGGGAGCGGCACTCCGGGCACAGTGGTGAGCGTCGGCCCTCTTGCTCAGGTCGATAATTGTGTTACCTCCTTCACAGGCGTATCACCGTTTATCAGCGCCGACAGGAACACAGAGGGCGCCTCACAAATATTCCGCACGTGGCCAGGCTCAAGGCAAGATGCCGTATCGAGCATGGATTACACGGTAACGTCTAATGATACTGTGGTAACGTCTAATGATACAAACGGCTTTTTCGCGGGATTTACTCTTCCAGGCGCGTACACCGTATCAGCCTCGGGCAGCTTTGTAAGTTTTGTGCTAACACAGAAGAATGTGACGTTCAGCGGCTTAACTGTCTCGGATGGCGTCGTGCCGCCGCTTGCCGTCGTAATGAATATCACCTCAGATGATGTATCGCCGCAGAGCGCGGAGATAAAGACGGCAGCCGGAGGCACGGCGGCGACGACCTCACTTGACTACTGGAGCGCCGCGAGTTTCGACACCGTGCAGCTCAGCTTCGACCATTATCCTTCCTTTACGGTAATAAGCGGCGACCCAGTGTGGAGCGTGAGCGGAGATGCCATCTCCATAGATAACAATCTTCGGGTCTCCGCAATGGGGACGGGCGGCGCGCAAATCGCCTCCGCCTCGGTCACCCTCTCCCTCACGGGGCTGAACGGAAAAATTGTCAGCAAAGATATGAGCTTCACAGTCCGCCAGCGCGTGGCGGGCATAAGCTGCGACCTCGGCGAGCCGCGAAGCATGGACAGAAGCGCCGGTCAAACGCTCAAGCTGAACGCCGCCGTCCTTCCAGCCTATGCCTGCGACGCCGAAATAACATGGAGCAGCAGCAGCGCCGACATCGCCTCGGTAGACCAGTCCGGCGATGTGACGCTCTATAAGGCGGGCGCCGTGGATATAGCCGCTAAGACGAGGGACGGAGATTTCACTAAAACGCAGCGGCTCGATATATATATAACGCCGACATCGGTAGATATAAGCCCCGGGGCGCTTTCGCTAAAAAGAGGAGCGACGGAGACTCTTACAGCCGAGGTGCTGCCCGCTGATGCTTCCGTCTCAAACGATGTGACATGGAGCGTCGTCGGTGCCAGCGGCGTTGTCTCAATAGCCGCAACCGGCGGCTCTTGCGTCGTCTCCGCGCTCAAAGCTGGAACTTCGACCGTAAAGGCCGTCACGGGCAACGGCAAATATAAGGAGATAGCGGTCACTGTCACAAATGTGGAGGGTGAGGCCAAAGTCACCGCGGCCACAAAAACAGACGACGATAATTCCGGCGTTATAACGATTGCCCCCAACACAGCGGAGGATGTCGCCATATACGATGCTTTCGCCGGCCTGAGCGCAAATGGCTTTCTTCCCGCCAACATAACGCTGGGCGAAATAAAGGCCGTCCAGGCATCCAGCGCCGATATTGTCACGAGCGAGGACCTCTTCACCAAAGAGGCGATAACGGAAGCCGTCGCGAAATACTGGAATGTTGGAAGCGCGTCGCAGGATAAGATATACATAGTCAATGTCCAAAACACCGTGGCGTCTAAACAGCACGAGGGGGAGACGCTCTTTGCCAAATTCTGGCGCCTTCTCGTCTCTTTCTTCACGGCCGTCGAAAAACACGACAACGACTATCTGCCCATCCAGGCCGTATTCAGCATAACGTCACAAGACATAGCGGCGCTCCCAAAAGACATACGCGACGGCCTCACCGCGGACAAATTCCTAAACGAGATATCTCTCTTTGCGGTAGTGCGAAGCGGCGACGTTCTGGCGCGCAGCCTCTGCGACGTCACATCGGGCGACACCGGCAAATATATCGCAGTGACCAACTCGCCGGACGGCGGCTATACCATAACGACCCGCCTCCTGCTCTTCAACATGGAAGGCAAGGTGACGCAGGGCGCCGGAGCCGCCTTCGTCCAGGCGGTCAATGTCACAAGCGGCGACAAAACGCGCGATGACAACTATTACCTGGTACAGGACGGTGCAAAGAACGATACTTACGACCTTTGCCTCGCCTTCGCCGCAAAAACATCCCGCATGGCGAAACTGAACGTCGTTGTAAGCGGAGATAAGACAGACGCGCAGTGGGTCGTCTCCGGCGACATTATCAAAGAACAGTTCAGCGGAAGCGGCAGCAGGGAGATCGCAGAGGGCAGATATTCCGTGGCTTTCGCGGACTATGCCGGTTATACCAAAGCAGTCTCCGGCTCCCTTGATGCGGCAATATCAGCCTTTGACCTCTGGGAGATAGAGGCAGTCTACAAAGCGGTCAAAGCGGCGGGCATAAGCCTTGACAAAAGCTCGCTGGTCATTGCCGAGGGCAAGAACGCGGCGCTCACTGCGACGCTCAGCCCCGACAACGCTTTGGCGGCCGGCATTGAGTGGACCAGCAGCGCTCCGTCTGTAGCGACGGTGGACGCCCTTGGCGTCGTAGCCGCGCGCAAAGCCGGAAGCGCCGTAATAACGGCGAAGACGGCAGACGGCACGGCATTAACCGCCCAGTGCTCCATAACCGTCTACGGCGACGCAAAAGATGCCCCTGGATATATGGAGCGGATACGTCCCGATATCGTCTCTTTGCAGCTTCCGCAAGGAACGCCGGCGGGCGTTGTAAGCGGCGCGGCGGAGTACATCCCCATTGACAAAGCCGGCGAGTTGACAGCCGCCTCCGCTCTTTTGCCAGAACATATAACGGCGGGAGCGGGCGGCGTGGTCGCGGCCCATCCCTCTATCGTCTCAAAAGCCGTGGACTTTGTGCTTTCGGAGGATAAGAGCATTTCCATGGACAAGGTGATAACGCTCCCCGTAATATCCATAAGCGCGCAGGAGCATGGCAAGATCCTTGCGGCCGGCTTCAAAGTGAGCGGCGATATATTCGGAGCTGCCAAAGAGGTGTCGGAGATAAAGGTGATAAAAATATTCCCCGATGGGACGGGCGTCCTCTTTAAAAATATCTCAACGGTGCAGGAAATATCGGACAGGTGCGTCATGCTGCTGGATGCGGACAATGTGCCGGCGACCGGCCCCATAGATAAAACTGCGAGCTATGTCATGACCGTATTTATAGAAGACGGAGGCAGTTTCGACCTCTCGAAGCCGAACG
>JAVVPF010000021.1 GCA_036655895.1 Cloacibacillus sp.
TTTCTTTGTTGCGCGGGTTTGTAATCATCGTCCCCGCGGCCTTCCTCTTCTCATATACCTCCGCAATGACAGGCGTCTGGTGTGCGCTGCCTGCAACAGAACTGGCAACGGCCGCACTCGGCCTCTGGCTCTATCGGCTGCGTAAGAAGACAAAAGGCGACGGCGCAAGCTATGTTTAAGCATGGCGCGCATACATATATAGCGTATAAAGGAAGAAAAATAAAAAAGGGGAGGCAAGACTCCCCTTTGCATTTATTTTCTTACTTTTCCGTTTCGTTTTTATCCGCTGAGAACCTTTTCCAGAGGCGTTTCAGGCGGTCTTTTATTTTTATTTCGGCGCCCAGCTCCTCCGGGAAGTAGAAGCGGCGCATTTCGGGGAGGTAGGCCTGCGGCGTCCAATGGCCGGGGCTGTCGTGGGGATAGACGTAGCCTTCTCCGTCGTTTCTCAGGTGGCTTGGCACCTCCATTATGTTTCCGTCACGGACGTTTTGCTGTGCGGCTTTTATCGCAAGGTAGGCGCTGTTGCTTTTGGGGGCGGCGGCAAGATATATGACGGCTTCAGAGAGGATGAGGTTTGCCTCCGGCATCCCAACGCGGTCTACGGCGGCTGCGGCGTTCTGCGCGACGACGAGCGCCATCGGGTCTGCCAGCCCTATGTCTTCCGCCGCAGAGATGCAGAGGCGGCGCGTGATGAAGCGTATGTCGTCTCCGCCTTCGAGCATCCGGGCCAGCCAGTATAGCGCGGCGTCCGGGTCTGAGCCGCGTATGCTTTTTATCAATGCGGAGATGACCGCGTAGTGGTCGTTTGAGTTTCTGTCGTAGCGTTGGGTGGCGGAGCCTACGCTTTCGCGCAGTATCTCTTCCGAAAGCAGCGAGCCGCCGCCCATCGCGGCGGCGGTGACGGCGGTTTCAAGGCGAGTAAGCGCCTGGCGCGCGTCGCCTCCGGCAAGCGCCGCTATTTTTTCTATTATGCCCTCCTGCGCTGTGACGCCGAGGCGTCCGAGGCCGCGGTCTTCGTCGGTCATGGCCCTTGTCAGCAGCGCCGCAAGCTCCTCCGTCTTTAGAGGCTCCAGCGTGTAGACTATCATTCGTGAAAGCAGCGTCTTGTTTATTTCAAACCACGGATTTTCGGTGGTAGTTCCGACGAGTATCAGGTCCCCTGTCTCCACGGAGGGCAAAAGCACGTTCTGTTGTTTGCTGTTGAAGTGGTATATTTCGTCTACAAAGGCTATGGCCGAGAGTCCGGAGCTCCTTTTTTCCGCGCGCGCACGTTCCACCAGGTCGCGCAGCGTCTCCACCTTCGCGCTGACGGCGTTTATTTCAAGCAGCGTGCGCCCTGTAGCGCGAGCCATGAGGCGCACAAGCGTCGTCTTTCCGACGCCGGGCGGCCCGTATAGGATGCAGCTTGGCGCGCGTCCGCCTTCAAGCAGAAGGCGCAGCGCCTTTCCTTTTCCAAGAATGTGGCTTTGCCCGGCGTATTCGTCAAGCGTCCGCGGGCGCATCCGTTCGGCTAATGGGATCTCGAATCCTTCCCCGCCTTCGTCCTGAAAGTCGAAAAGGCCGCTTTCCGCCATTATTTTATCTTTTTGCGTTCAATGAAGCGCATCAGGTCTAAGGAATTTTTCGGCGCGGCGCATACTTCCTCCGCCTCCGTAACTATCTCCGCCATCGGAAAACGGCTGGCCAGGAATCTGCTGACGACGTCGAACCAGAGTTCGCCCATCTCAGCCGGCGCAAAAGAGGCGCTCTTTTTCCATTCTTCCGGCGTCATTCTGCGTTCTGGGTCTATGCGGAAGCTGCCGACGCCCAGTGCCGCGGCGCGCATGAGCCAACAGTCCGCGTTGGGCGAGGTGTCGTCGGGCAGAGCGAAGCAGAGCTGCGCCGCGTTGGCAAGCCAGCGCTCGCCCTTTTTGGCGAATATCTCGCGGTATTCCCACGGCACGAGCGGCTTTGGCTCTTTCAGCTCTGCCACTAGGTCTTCAAGTGTTGGATAGGTGACGTCTGCCCAGGCGTCCCACTCCGCGGTATCTCTCTGTACAAGCGCCGCGCGCATCCCGGCTCTGCGGGCGCCCTGCAGGTCGTAGAGGAAATCCCCGATGTAGATGCAGCTGCTTGGGGCCGCACCCATCTCCGCCGCGGCCGCGTTCAGCGCGCGCGGGTCGGGCTTCACCCACGGAAAATTATCTCGCCCCCACGTTTTTTCGGGCAGCTCAAAACCTATCGCCGCGGCGCCGCGTCTTATTACATCCATGCAGTTGCGTGAAAGTATGCAGTACGGCACATCGTGCGAATCAAGCCACTCTATCAGCTCAAAAGCGCCGGGCACAGGCGTCGCCTGTTCAGCGCCCGCCATCTCAAGTTCCTTGAGCTCCGCGAAAAATTCGGCGCGCAGCCCCTCCGGTAAAGTTTCAGCCTCTTCAAGAAGCATGGCGCGACGCCCGCCGTAATATTTCTCCCTGATGCCCGAGAAATCAAGCCTTGTCTCCGCCAGCACTCCGTCCCAGTCTAAAAGGAATCCCGCGCATACCGCAGGACTCCAATATGGTTTTTCTATTTGCATCGTTTCCTCCAGCTATTTCCCATAAAATAATCCATCACGACTACGTGCCCAAAGTGACCCCAGAAAACTTTTAATATCTATATTATACCTGAAGTGCGAACATTTAGGGCTATATCTAATTTATTTTCCGCAAAGTCGAAAAAAACCCGCGCGATTTCCCAAACGAAGCCATCAAAATACTTGCATTATATGAAAAAAAACATTACACTTGTTGTTGCTTATTGCGCCGATGTCATTACACGGAAGGGACGTGAGACGAAAATTGAAAAAAAACACTGGTGTCTGGTGTGACAGACATGGAGGGAAACTCCAAAACTTCTGCAAAGTATCTTCCTGCCCGCTTTCTTCCGGCTTAATGGCTAAAGCTGCAAAAATGTCAGCTTTGATGTTATATGGCGAGTATCTGCGCATATGACGTCTTCCTTGGATTTTTCAATTCTACAAATCTGAGGGGGCATATACAATGAACGTTACAAACAAACCGTTGATAGTCATTGAGAATTTAAACAAAAGTTTTGAGGATGGAGAAGTCCTCAGAAACATCAGCTTTACCATACGCGAGGGCGACCTCGCCTCTATCATAGGACCTTCCGGATGCGGAAAGTCCACGTTTTTGCGCTGCATCAACTGCCTTGAACTTATGGACTCAGGCTCTGTCACCGTGGCCGGCGTCACCGTGTCCCGCAAACCTGGCGAAACGCCGAGCGACGCGATGCTGCAGACGGTACATGAGCTGCGCACCGAGGTAGGCATGGTCTTTCAAAGCTACAACCTCTTCCCAAACAAGAACCTGCTGCAGAACATCATGCTTGCGCCAATGGTCGTAAAGGGCATGAAGAGCGACGAGGCCCACGAACTTAGCATGAAGATGCTGCAAAAGGTCGGGCTTGAAGGCTTCGCGCATAAATATCCGTCTACTCTCTCCGGCGGACAGAGCCAACGCGCAGCGATTGCGCGAGCGCTTGCTATGAACCCGCGCGTCATGCTTTACGACGAGCCTACCTCCGCGCTTGACCCGGAGCTTGTCGGCGAAGTTTTGCAGGTCATGAAGGACCTTGACGCCGAGGGCATGACACAGATAATCGTTACGCACGAAATGAAGTTCGCAAGAGACGCTTCGGACTATATCATTTTCATGGACAAGGGCGAGATCGTCGAGTACGAAGACGGCGACGTCCTGTTTGAGAACCCGAAGAACGAACGCACGCGCTCGTTCCTTCGTCATTTTGTAAACGCCGGGGTGACATGCTGATGAAAAAGTTTATTGCGCTTATTGCGCTTATAATGGCGCTGGCAATGCCGGGCGCACTCTACGCGGCAGACGCCGCCGCGCCCGCCGCGGGCGAAAAACTGCTGCGCTGGGGCGGAGACTCCGAAGGCGGATTCCCGTACATGTTCTCCGACCCGAAGGACCCGAAGAAGCTCATCGGCTTTGAGGTGGACATAGTAGACGCCATAGCCAAGGAACTGGGACGCCGCCCGGTATACGTCAACAACGCGTGGGACAACCTTATCCCGGGCCTTGAACGCAACCTTTACGACATCGCCATCAACGGGCTGGAAGTGACTCCGGAGCACGAAGAGACGGTAAACTTCTCAATCCCCTATTACAAGACTTACCTGCAGCTCGCCGTCCGCAAAAAGGACAACTCCGTCAAGACATTGAAGGACCTTAAGGGAAAGGTAGCGGGCACGCTCAAAGAAAGCTACGCGCAGCAGATCCTCGAAGAGGTCAGCGGCATCAACATCCGCACCTACATCGTCGAGGCCAACACCTATGAGGACTTGGCAAACGGACGCCTTGACGCGGCTCTCTTCGACCAGCCCATCGCACTCTACTCCGCCGGCTTCAACCCCGAGATAAAGTTCGTGGGGCCGCCGATCGGAGAAATCACCTACGCCATCGCCCTCCGCAAGAAGGACAAGGCGCTTCTGGGCGAGATAAACGCAGCCCTCGTCAAACTCCGCGACAACGGTACGCTGCGCGCGATATATGACAAATGGAACCTTTGGACGCCGGTTATGGCGACGACCTTCAACGACTTCGACCCGCCGAAGTTCGAGCCTATCTTCTACAACGAGTGGGCGGAGGCTCACCGTCCAAACCTCACGATAGAAAAACGGCTCCAGCGCTACTGGGACGTAATGCCGATGTTCGCGCACGGCGCGCTCGTCACGATGGAGGTCTCAATAGTCGCCATGGTCATCGCGATATGCCTGGGCCTCGCGCTTGCCGTCACGCGCGTATTTGCGCCGCGCTGGCTTGCGATGATAGCGACATGGTACGTCGAGATAGTCCGCGGCACTCCTGTTTTGATACAGCTCTTCTTCATCTTCTACGGACTTCCGTCCATCGGAATAAAGTTCTCTCCCTTCTGGGCTGGAGCTATAGGCCTTGGCCTCAACTACGCTGCCTACGAGGCTGAAGTATACAGGACGGGACTGTTTGCCATCCCAAGGACTCAATGGGAATCGGCGCTTGCGCTGGGCATGACGAGATGGCAGGCGATGCAGCAGGTGATACTGCCGCAGGCCGTCCGCGTAGTCATTCCGCCTATCACGAACGACTTCATCTCCCTGCTCAAGGACTCCTCGCTCGTCTCCATCATCACGATGGTGGACCTGACGAAGGTCTACGGCCAGGTGTCGGCCACCTACTACGACTACTTCGGCCCCGGCATCATCGTAGCCGTCATCTATCTGCTGCTCGGGCTGCCCTTCGTGCGCTTCGCAAGGCACACGGAAAAGCGCCTCGCCGCGGTGGAAAAGGACGGCAAGCAGGGGCACAGGGAAAATATCTACAGAAACAGTACGCGCTACATCTAAACCCTATATTTATCCGCATATAAAAAATGGCAGGCCGGAAAATTTACCGGTCTGCTATTTTTTTATTCCATAAACAGGCCGTCGTTTGCCTTTTGGCTCAGACGCTCTTTGAGGCGCGTGTATCTAGTGCGCGTCTTGTCGTTCTCCACGGCGATGCGTATCGCCTTCTTCTGTCCCACTATGACGACAAGTTTTTTTCCGCGCGTTATCGCGGTATATAGAAGGTTTCTTTGCAGCAGCACGTAATGCTGGGTCAAGAGCGGGATTATGACGGCGGGATATTCGGAACCCTGCGACTTGTGTATCGAGACGGCGTAGGCGTGTACCAGCTCTTCCAGCTCCGAGAAATCATAGGTGACGATGCCCGTGTCCATCCTGACGGTGATGGACGATTCTTCGCCGTCCACCTTTGTGATGATGCCGATATCCCCGTTATAGACATCTTTGTCATAATTATTTTTTATCTGCATCACTTTGTCGCCCTCTTTGAAGACGCGTTCAAGACGCTGCACGGAGGCGCCGGCCCGTTTGTTCAATATCTTCTGGAGCTCTGCGTTGAGCCTCTTCGTGCCGACCGTCCCGTTGTGCATCGGCGCTAGCACCTGTATGTCGTTTATCGGGTCGAAATTAAAACGCTTTGGGATGTTGTCGGCGACAAGCCGTTCGACGGTCTTAAGCACCATATCTTCAAAAATTTTCCGGCAGTCCTCTTCAGGCAGCCCCGGCGCGTTCACCTTAGGCTCTATAAAATAAAAATCCGATAATTCAAGGCTCTGATCCTCCGGCAGTATCGGCATCTCGCCGTTGTTGACGCGGTGCGCGTTGACGATTATCCGGCTCTCCTTGCCCTGACGAAATATCTCGGTGAGCATAACGACAGGAACGGAGGCTGAATCTATCAGGTCTTTCAGCACGTTGCCGGGCGAGACTGATGGGAGCTGATTTACGTCGCCGACGAAGATGAGGGAGGCGCTCTTAGGCATGGCCTTCAAAAGATGATGAAAGAGTATCTGGTCTATCATTGAAGCTTCGTCTACGATAAGCAGGTCGCACTCAAGCGGGTTCGTCTCGTTGCGCATGAAGGAGCCGCCGCTGCCGGGAGCGCCTACATATTCAAGCAGACGATGGATGGTCTTCGCCTCATGGTCTGTTGCCTCCGCCATGCGCTTCGCCGCGCGCCCCGTGGGAGCGGCAAGCAGCACGCGGAAACCGCCAGCCTCGCGCATTCTAAGAGCCGCGCGGATTATCGTAGTCTTTCCCGTTCCGGGGCCGCCCGTTATCACCATCACTTTGGAATTTACGGCGCGTATTACGGCCTCGCGCTGAGCCGGAGCAAGCGTTATGCCCATCTCGCGTTCAAGCCAGGGCAGCATCTTGTCGCAGTCGACGCACTGACTGTTATACGGCGCGGCTATTATGGCGCGCAGGTTTTTCGCGGAGGTCGTCTCTGCGTAGTAGAAGGCCGGAAGGTATACCGCCTCTTCCTCTTTCCCGTCGCCGTCGGTGAACTTCTCAACTATTATCTCTTCTGCAAGACGCGCCGCCTCTATGCCGTCGGCTGCCATCTCTTTTTCGACCTGGAGCGTCTTTGCCGCGTTGTCGGTGAGCATGCCTATTGGCGCGTAGACGTGGCCGTCCGTTATAAGCTGGTTTAGCACATGCTGCACGCCCGCGCGGACGCGCAGCGGAGAATCTATGGAAAATCCAACTTTGCGCGCGATCTTGTCCGCTATCGCAAAACCTATGCCGGGGATGTCGAGCGCAAGACGGTAGGGGTTCTCTTTGAGCACCTCTTTAGTGCCGGCGCCGTACTGCCGGAAGATACGCATCGCGTAGCCCGTGCCGATGCCGTAGCCCTGCAGAAAGACCATTACTTCGCGGATCTCGCGCTGCGCCTGCCAGCCGTCGGCTATCGCCTCAGCCTTTTTTTCGCTTATGCCCTTTATCAAGGCAAGGCGGTCCGGTTCTTCGTCGAGCACCCGCACCGTATCCTCGCCGAATTTATCGACGATTTTTTTCGCCATCGCGGGGCCGAGGCCCGGGATGAGGCCGGAGCCGAGAAATTTTTCTATACCGGCCGCAGTAGCGGGCATCGTAGATTCGCATTTGTAAACGTGAAACTGCATGCCGTATTTCGCGCTGCGCTCCCACCGGCCCGTGAGAGTCAGCATCTCGCCCTGCGCCGGTTCCGCCATAAGTCCAACCGCGGTGATGAGGTCGGCGTGGTCGCGCACGCTAAGGCGGAGAACGGTATATCCGTTCTCCGCGTTGTGAAAGGTTATACGTTCCGCCTGTCCGGCAAGTTCTACCATGCCCTCCGGCGAAGCGGATTGATTTTCTTTAAGGTTCTCCGTCAACAGAGGCTCCTATTTGATGCAGCGGATATGCCCGTCTACGACCGTGAGGCCGGTATTCATGTTCAAAAGCTCGTTTTCAGGAACCTGGAACGGATCCTGCATAAAGGCGGTGAGGTCAGCCGCCTTGCCCGGCTCCAGCGTGCCGCGCCACGGCAGCTCGCAGCAGACGTTCGCGCCTCCGCTTGTGTAGAGGGCGAAGGCCTCGACTCTGTCGACGCACTGCAGCGGCATCCAGCCGTGTTCCGGTTCGTTGTTCGTATCCTGCCTCAAAATCGCGGCGCGTATGCCGACAAACGGGTTCAGCGATTCCGTAGGCGCGTCAGATCCCGCGCCGACGGGAATGCCGGCGTTTAGAAGCGATTTCCACGCGTAGCTCCATCTGGCGCGGTCTGTGTCGAGGCGCGAAATGACGATGGGCCAGTCGGAGGTGACGAAGGCCGGCTGTATGTCCGCCATGACGCCAAGCGACGCCATGCGCGAATAAAGGTCGGCCGCGCCGACCTGACAATGCACTATCCTGTGCGCGATGCCGCTGTTGGCCGCGCTCTTCGCGGATTCCACGGCGTTGAGGCAGCGCTCTATAGCGCCGTCGCCGATAGCGTAAAAGGCGGCCTGCATCCCTGCCTCCTGCGCGGTGAGCACGAGCCTGTTCAGCTCGCCCTGAGAATGTGCGTAGACGCCGCGGTTGCCGGGGTCGTCCGAGTATTCCTCGCGAAGCGCCGCCGTGCGCGCGCCAAGCGTGCCGTCGACGTGTATTTTGAGCGGACCTGAGCGGAAATAATTCCCTCCGCGTCTGTTGTATCCGTTTTCTATGAAGGCAGAAAGAGCCTCCTCGTCGCGCAGATGCCATTGCTGCGCGACGCGCAGCGGCATTTTTCCTTCGTTTTCCATCGCCTCATAGAGGTCAAAAACGCCCTCCGTGCGGCCGATGAGCTCCAGATCGTCCGTTTGGACGGAGGTTATGCCGTACCCAAGCATTTTTTCCGTGGCGAGCCGGTACCAGCGTTTCAGCGTCTCTGTCGAATGTTCCGGGATATTGAGGCGCACCCAGTTGACGGCGGCCTCGCTCACGACGCCGTTTGGTTCGCCCTTTTCGTCGGTGTGGATTATGCCGCCGGAGATCTTAAAGCCGCTTGAGATTTTTAATATCTGAAGCGCCTTGCTGTTGAGAGCCGTGATATGTCCGCACGAGCGCTCGAAGCAGAGCGGGATGTCGGTCGAGATGAGGTCGAGGTCGTGACGGTTCGGGAAACGGTTTTCCGCCATTCTGTTCTGATCCCAGCCGCGCGCGAAGAACCAACCGTCCACAGCGATAGGGTTGCCGGAGAGAAAGTGCCTCCCCTTGCCTATTATTTCGTCTATTGAGCGAGCGTCGCTCAAATCTAAAGTCTCTATACTGCGCCCCGCCGCCAGCAGATGATTGTGCGTATCTGTAAAGCCGGGCAGTATATAGCGCCCCTTCATATCCAAAACGACCGTCTTCGTATCGCATAACTCAAGTATCTCTTTGTCCGAGCCGAGCTTTTTGATTATCCCTCCGCGCGCGAAGAGCGCCTGCGCGCGGCCCGGATAGGCCATCGGGTAGATGACGCCGTTTATCAACGCTATTGAATCTGTCCTGATGCTTTCATTCATATTTAAAATGTTCCCTGTCCCGTCTTATTGGTCTATGTGCCTCGTCTTGCGGCGCGGCAGTGGTTTTTGTAAGATTAAAGTTCTTTGATGAGGCGGACGAGAGTCCTCGCGCCAAACCCAGAGGCTCCGTCGACGTAATAGCTGTACGGCTTCTTTACGAAGTCCGCCGCCGCGATGTCAAGATGCGCCCACGGAATGTCTTTTGAGACGAAAGCCTCAAGGAACATAGCCGCCGTTATCGCGCCGCCGTAGCGGCTGCCGCAGTTCACAAGGTCGGCAAACGGGCTTTTCAGCTGTTTTCTGAGGCTCGGGTCATTCATCGGCATCTTCCAGAAACGTTCTCCGCTTGCGGCGGAGGCCGCAAGAAGTTTGTCGCCGAAGGCGTCGTTGTTTGTAAAAAGCCCGGCCGTCGTTGCGCCAAGCGCTACGGCGCACGCGCCTGTAAGGGTCGCTATATCGACTATCATGTCCGGCGCGAGCTCTGTGGCGTAGGCCAGAGCGTCCGCCAGAGTGAGGCGGCCTTCTGCGTCGGTGTTGTTTATCTCAACCGTCTTGCCGTTTCTTGAGGTCAGGATGTCGTCTGGTCTGTAGGCGTCGCCTCCGGGCATGTTCTCCGCGGCGGCTATGATGGCCGTCACCTTCCACGGCAGCTTCATTTCCGCTACGGCGCCGATAGCTCCCAGCACGACGCAGGCGCCGGTCTTGTCGCCCTTCATCGTCGTCATGAAATCGGCGGGCTTGATGTCGAGGCCGCCGCTGTCAAAGGTTATGCCCTTGCCGACGAGCGCCACGTGTCCCTTGGCCGCGCCCTCCGGTTCATAGGAAAGCACGACGAAGCGCGGCGGGTTCTTTGAGCCTCGGCCCACAGCGTAGAAGAGGCCCATTTTTGCTTTCTGTATGCGTTCTTCGTCCCATATCTCGCAGCTCATGCCGTGCTTTTGCGCAAGCGCCGCAGCCCGCTCCGCAAGAGTAACAGGGTTTACGGCGTTTCCCGGCTCGTTTGCAAGAGCGCGCGCGAAGAGCTGCGCTCCGGCGATGGAGCGGCCCTCTTCCAAGGCCGCTGCGTCCGCGTCGATAAAAATTATATCAGAGGCCTCTGTGAATTTATCCTTTTCATCCTTTGCCTTGTACTTGACAAAACGGCTGGAAGCAAGAGCCGCGCCCTCAGCGGCCGCGCGCGAGCGCGCTGGGCACGAAGCCTTCGGCATCGTCACGGAAAAGGCGCTGATTCCTTTTTCTGCGGCGGCGCGGGCTATTTTAAAGGCGGCCTCGCGGATGCGTTCTTCCGTCTCAGAGGCGTCGGAGCCTGTGCCCGCCGCTATGACGTACTTCACATTTTTATCGGCCAGCGGAATGACGAGCGACGAGCCAGCCTCGCCTTTGTAGCCGTGATTGACTATCACCTTGCGGCAGAAATCGCGCATCTCGCCGCGAAGCGGATCAAGCGCGATCTGCTCCGGCTCGGCCTCTTCAACGATTATGCCGATTATCGGCAGCGTCTCTGCGTTGAAATTTTCCGGCTGTATTGTAATTGACATTTATATTTCCTCCTGAACTTAACTTTCATTTAACCTTCACTATAATGATAACATAGGTAGTCTATTATTGCACATATTTTTACTTCGTAAAGCATAATGAGACGCTATCTTTTCAGCTCGCCTTCATCCGCGGCGGCGGAGCGCCGCGCTTTGTTTCATAAAAATCCCCTATTAAAAAGCATCCCGCACCGCCGCTTTTGCCGGTATCTGATTTTAATTATTTCAGCTATACTTAGCGGAGCAAGAAAAGCGTTTAATGGAGGACTTATATCATTATGAAAAAAAATTACGACGCGGTAATAGTGGGTGCCGGCCCCGCCGGGCTTTTCGCCGCAATGGAGCTGGCCGGCAGAGGACTTAAAGTGGCAGTCGCCGACAAGGGACGCCCTATAGATAAACGGATATGCCCGATGAAGGCCGGAGCTTCGGAGTGCGTACACTGCCGGCCGTGCAACGTCGTCTGCGGCTGGGGCGGCGCGGGCGCTTTCAGCGACGGAAAGCTGACGCTGACGCCGGAGTTCGGCGGCAACCTCGAGGAATACTGCGGGCGCGCGAAGCTGCTCGAACTTATAAAAGAGGCGGACGAGATGTATCTGCGCCACGGAGCGAGCACCACGCTCTTTGAGCCTGGCGGCGAGCTGGCAAAACAGGTCATCGCAAAGGCGCTTCAGGCAGGCCTTGACATAATCCCCGCCACAATCCGCCACATGGGCACCGACCGCTCGAAGTTTATCTTAGGCGCCATGTACGAGACGATGAAAGACAACTGCGAGGTCTTCACGAACACCGCGGTAGACCGCGTGCTGCTTGCGGCGGACGGTTCCGCGGCTGGAGTGGCCCTTGAAAACGGCGACGAACTGCTCGCGCCTAAGGTGCTTCTTGCGCCGGGACGCGAGGGCGCGGCGTGGATGGAAAAGACGGTGCGCGCGCTCGGGCTTGAGATAGAGTCTCTGCCCGTCGACATCGGCGTGCGAGTTGAGATACCCTCCGCGTGGGCCGAGGACATCACCGACCAGTTCTACGAGATAAAGGCGATACTCGATACGCCCACCTTCGACGACCGTGTGCGCACCTTCTGCATGTGCCCGCACGGAGAGGTGACGACGGAGTTTCAGAGCCATCACAACATCCTCACAGTAAACGGCCATTCAAACCGCGAAAACGACAAAAAGACGCAAAACACAAACTTCGCGATATTGCTCTCCACCAAATTTACAAAACCGTTCAGCGACCCTATAGGCTACGGCAGCCACATCGCGCGCCTTGCGAACATGCTGGGCGGCGGCATTCTTGTGCAGCGCCTAGGCGACCTCCGCAAGGGGCGGCGCTCGACGCACGAGCGCATAGCGCGCGGCCTCGTGACGCCCACATTGACCAGCGCGGAGCCGGGCGACCTCGCCTGCGTGTTGCCCTACCGGCATCTCGTGGGCATCATGGAGATGCTTTCCGCGCTCGACCACATCATCCCTGGAATCAACGGCAGCCATACGCTGCTCTACGGCGTCGAGGTAAAGTTCTACAGCCTTAAGGTGGCGCTGGACAAAGGCCTCCAGACGACGATACCGGGGCTGTACGCCGCGGGAGACGGCGCAGGAGTCACGCGCGGCGTCATACAGGCCTCCGCAAGCGGACTCTGGGCGGCGCGCGCGATGACAGAAAGCCGCTGAAAATAAAACAGGCCTCCGCGGGCCGAGCCTTCGTCCCGCGGAGCTTTACTCGATGGAGGGGTAACAATGAGGCCGCAGCTGCGCAAGAGGCTCATCTTTATTTACGAGGTCATTCTGCCGATACTGGCTATTTTTTCAATGCTTTCTCTAATAGCGCTCGGCGAGAAATATTTTCACCCAGAAGAGCAGCCTGTGGTCCTCTATGTCGTCGACCATCTGATATGGCTTGTCTTCACGGTCGATTTCTGTATAAGGATATGCTTTGCCACAAGCTTTAAACTCTTCATAGCTACGCATCTGTCGGAATTTATATCAATAGTCCCGTCGTCTCCATTCATTTTCGTTTTGTATCTGCTTGATTTGTCGCGCTGGCAGACGAGCACCTTCGTCCTTATGGAAATCATCTTCCTCGTCAAGTTCCTCGCCTACTTAGGGCGCTGTTATTCAATGCAGAGCAGGTTCTTCAAAACAAACCTGCTGCACTACGCGGGCGGCATAACGATAGTTTCGCTCGTCGTAGCGGCTCAGCTATTTTCCATCTGCGAAGAGATAAGCTACGGCAATTCTATATGGTTTTCTCTGGTGACGATGAGCACCACCGGCTACGGCGACATCGTGCCGCATACGGACGGGGGCAGGATGGTCGCCATCTTTCTAATGGTGGCGGGAGTTGCCTGCATCACAGCCTTTACGAGCATTCTTGCTTCGCGCATCCTAAAAGCGCCAGACAGGATGAACTCAAAAAACCCGCATATAGAGGCGATAGAAACGCAGATACGGCGCTTCGCTCTGCTTTCGGAGGACGAGGTGGAAGAGATGTGCATCATCTTGAAAGACCTTAAAGCGCACCAGAAGGTGACGGGAAAACTTGTCGCCGAAGAGATACGCGACTTCAACGAAAAAGAAGAAAAAAAGCTCTGGAGCAGCCTTCCGGTCGTCCGCTGGGTGCGCGCGAAATGCGCCGGCTTCATGGACGACAGCATAGAGATAGACCGAGACCTGTCAGAAAAAAAAGAAAAAGAAGATTAGCCGCGCCGCAGAGAGCGCGGAAGATACAAAAAGAGACGGCCCCATGTTTTTGCGGGGCCGCCTCTTTTTGTATGAGCAGTTGGTTTTTAGAACTTGACGATGCCGAGCGCGTTGAGGAAGATTATCAAAACGAGCACGGGCGTCACATAGCGAAGCAGCACGCGGATGAAGTTTACCCTGTTCTGGTTGGGGAGCATCCCGTTGTTCGTCAGTTCCGCGAAGAAATCTTTCGGCTTCAGGATATAGCCGGTGAAGATAGCGATAAGGATGCCGCCGATGGGCATCGTGAGGTTTGACGAGATATAGTCAAAGAGGTCGAAGAAGCCCTTGCCAAAGAAGGTGAGCCCGCCGAAATAACCGCTGCCGTCGGCCGAACCCGCGGCAAGCACGCCGACCGCGCCTATAAGCACGCAGTTGATGATGGCGGCCTTTTTGCGCGGCATGTTAAATTCTTCGGCCATCCACATGGTCGGCACCTCGACGAGAGAGAGCATCGCTCCGTTTGCGGCAAAGGCCGTCAGCAGGAAGAAGGCGAAAAGCAGCACCTGTCCGAAAGGCATCTGCGAGAAGACGAGCGGGATGGTGATGAAAAGCAGACCGGGGCCGGCGCCAGGCTCTACGCCGAAGGAAAAGACCGTCGGGAAAATGGCGAGGCCTGCGAGCATTGAGACGCAGATGTCCGCGATCGCTATCTTAAGCGGCGATATCGAAAGGTCGGCGTCTGAGGTGAAGTATGAGCCGTAGGTGATCATCGTGCCCATTCCGAGCGAAAGCTTAAAGAAGGCAAGCCCCATAGCGCCTAGCACGACGGCCGGCGTCACCTGCGCGAAATCGACGTGGAAGAGGAAGCGGAGGCCTTCGCCCGCGCCCGGAAGCGTCAGCGCACGTATGACGCAGATGATGAGCAGCAAAAATAGCGCCGGCATCATGACCTTTATCGCGCGTTCAATGCCTCTGGAGACGCCCATTGAAATTATCGTCCCGACAACCACAAGCACTATGACCTGCCAGAATATCGGGGCGAGCACCGTCCATGAGAAGAAGGACTGACTCGCTCCGCCTACGCCGATAGTCTGCGCGAAGAGAGCGCCCGCGCCCTCCTTTGTGATGTTCGTGAAAGCGCCAGTAGCCGCCTTGAAGGTGTAGCAGTAGACCCAGCCCGCGACGCAGCTGTAGAAGAACATGATGAGATATGCGGAGAGCGCGCCCATAAAGCCGATACCGGCCCACGGAGTGCGCGCGTTTCCTGTGAGCTTTTTAAAGGCGCCTACGGCGTTCATGCGCGAACGGCGTCCAATGACGAATTCGCTTATCATGATAGGCACCGCCACGCAGAAGACGAAGAACAGATAAATCACCAAAAACGCGCCGCCGCCTCCGGTGCCGGTCATATACGGGAATTTCCATATATTCCCTAGTCCGACAGCGGAACCCAGCGCAACCATCAGAGCCGCTAAAGTTGAACTGAAACCATCTCGTTTGCTCTCAGCAGACATCGTAAAAATCTCTCCTTTAAATAGTTAAAATAGCTACGTAAAAAAATGATAAAGCACCTTACGGTTTTATGATTTTACACCAACCGGACTGCTTTATCATCTGCTAAAACATATTATTTTTGAGATTTATGCCTATTCAAATATTTTAGCGACATACGGCGAGGTCGACGACGAAAGCATCGCCGTGTAATCCGGCCTGAAGCGCAGAACGTCGCCCACTTTCAGCTCTGGGCGCTCCTCTATGTCAACCAGCAGGTGGTCGCTTGAGGCGGTTATTATATGCACGCCGGCGTCAAGCGGCGCAAGTCCCGCGATATTCACATCCTGTTTGCCCACGGCCAGTATCCCGCGTCTGCGGTCTCCCCTGTCCTCAAAGACGGGAATGTTTCCAAAGGCGTCGTGCCCTATCTCCCCAACCGGAAGCGTCGGCTTCGTGCGCACCTCGACAAGCTCCGCCTCTAGCTGCATCGTATCCTGATTCAGCCCGTCCAGCGTCACGCCGAAGGCGGTGTCTCGGCCAAGGAGCATCGCCTCGCCTATCCTCAGGTTGTTTATCCCAGATGGCATCTGTCCGCGTCTCATCTGAAGGAATGAACAGGTGCCGCCGCCTGAATATATTTCAAGCGAAACACCAAGCGCCTTTTCAAGCGCCTCGCCGCAGCCGGCAAGCGTCTGTAAGTTTTCCATCGTGGGCTGCACGCCGCTTGCGCAGGAGAAGTTCGCGCCGACGCCCGCTATTTTCATATAGCCGTCAAATTTCGGCATCTCAAATGCCGCGCGCTCCGCCTCTTTGAACCAAAAGCCTTCGCGAAGGTCGCCCATATCCATCATCACGACGCATTTTACCGTTTTTTTCTTTTTTTCGCATATCGAAGCAAGCAGCTCCATAGTGCCGATGTCAGAGATGAGCGTGTAGTCGCAAAGCTCCGCAAGCTCTTCCAGCTCCGAGCGCATCGGTATGCGGATGAGCGCAAAGTCCGCTTTCACGCCGGCCTCTTTCATCTTCCTGATGTTGTCGAGCCGGCTGTCTCCGATGACGCGTATGCCGCCGTCCACAAAGGCGCGCGCCGCCTCCGGGAAGGCCGATATACCCTTTGAGATGCCCCACAGAGCTATCCCGTGCGCCGCGCACTCTGCCGTGAGCGCCGCCGCGTTTTCTCTTATTTTATCAAGCCGCACGCGAAGGAGCGGATATTTTACACCTTTGATTTCTTCGCTTCCCATCTCAAGCACTCTCCATTTTATCAATATGAGAAAATATTATACAACTTTAAATTTAAATTTCTATGCTGTGTGCTAATATAGAGAATATTATACCATTATATTCGAGGGGGAATTTTTGTGGCGGAACTTCCAATCGATCCCTGCATCACAGATGTCGTAAAGGCATATAAATTTTTAAAAGAGAGAGTGCGGCGCACGCCGACCGCCTATTCCCACGCGCTCTCAGAACACGCAGGCGCGCCGGTATTCCTCAAGTTGGAGAACCAGCAGCTCTGCGGCTCTTTCAAAGTTCGCGGCGCTCTCTACAAAATGAATTCGCTGACGCAGGAGGAGCGCGCAAAGGGCGTAGTCACCTGTTCAAGCGGCAACCACGGACAGGGGGTGGCGATAGCGGCAAAAGAGCTGAAGATCCCCGTAAAAATATTTGTTCCGCGCGACTGCCCGGAGACGAAGAAAAATTCCATCATGTGGCGCGGCGGCGACTTTGTTGAGCTGGTGGTGACGGAGGGCGACTATGACTTCGCGGAGGCGGCCTCGCACAAGTATGCCGCGGAGCACGACGTAACCTACGTCTCCTCGTTTGAAGACGCGACCGTCATAGCGGGACAGGGAACGGCGGGCTTTGAAATGTTCATGGACGAGCCTGACATCGAACTGCTGCTTATCCCCGCTGGCGGCGGCGGCCTTATGAACGGCGTCTCCATCGCGGCGAAGGCGCTTGCCCCAAACGTCGAAATATGGGGAGTGCAGTCCGAGGCCTCCGACCCGTGGGTGAAATCCTGGGACGACGGCGTCGTAAAAGAGGTCGTCTACTCCGAAACGCTGGCCGACGGACTTGCGGGCTACATACCGCAAAGCCTTCTCACCCTCGCGAAAAAACGCGTCAAGGGGATACTTGAAATAACCGAAAAAGAGCTGGCGGAGGCGATAGCCTTCATGCACCGCGAAGAACACCTCGTAGTCGAGGGCGCGGGCGCCGTAGGCATTGCGGCGCTTCTTACCGGAAAAGCTCCCGTAAACGGGCGCAAGACGGGCGTAGTAGTCTCCGGCGGCAACATAGACGAAAAAAAACTGATGAAAATTTTAGCGGCGCACTAAAGGGCCGCGCACACAGAAAAAACAAAAGGCCGGAACCTTCAGCAAAGAAGGTTCCGGCCTTGTATTTTACATTGCGCCGCCTCTTACGAGAGGCTTGGGATAGACGGTATCTTAAGCTCGGGCACCGGCCCCAGCACCTCTTTCGTCGCGTCCAGCTCCATGTCGAAGAGCGCCTGCGTTATGCGCATCTGCGTAAGGTCGTCCGTCTCGTAGCTTATTGAAAAGCGTCTGTAGCCGAATTTCTCCGCGAAGAAGGAGAGGTTTGAGCTTTTTCTGCCGGAAGAGGCCTGAAAGCAGCGGTTCAGCTTTTCAAGAAAATCCGCTTCGTTGAAGAACGGGTCTTCGTTGATCAGCATCAGCACCTTGCACTCGTCGACGAGGACGTCGCCGCTCCATATATCGCAGAGCGTAAGCCCCGCCATAAGCCCCGGGTAGAGGCGCAGCAGAGGAATGACTGTGTGCTCGATCTTTTCGGAGTACGAAAAGACCATGGTGAAGCCCAGCTCCAGCCCCGAGTTGCGCACAGGGTCTATTATGTTCTGACGCACCATCGTGCCGATGTTGCCGCTCTGAAAGCTGCGCAGACAGAGAAACTCGCTCTTCATTTCAAGCGCAAGCCCCGCCACGCTGCCAAGCAGCGGATTGAACATCGTGTTGACCGTCACAGGCGAATAATCTTTTCCGTAAGGAACCCACTGCGCGATGTCTATGTCGATATTTTGATCCCAATAGGGAAGAATAGAATTTATCATGCCGCGGCCTCCTTTTTATGCAATCAAAAGATTATAGCATCTACTGCGCTCCCGCGTAAAATTATTTTATTTTTGCGCCCACTTCGCAAATAGCTCCTCTACGGACATCTCCTCGCGGATGCCGTAGCGGGTGAGCGCGAAATCATATTTCACGGGGTCGTCCGGCGATATTTCAGAAAAACGCGCCGTTATCTCCGCCGCCGTCCTGCCGTTTGCGCTCTTTGAGGAACAGAGGCCGAGCGTGGAGGAGATATTGAACATGTGCGTGTCAAGCGGGATGAGCAGCTCCGCGGGAGAAAGGCAGCTCCAGCCGCCCGGGTCCACGTCGTCGCGCCGCACCATCCAGCGCAGGTAGAGCGCCATGCGTTTGCAGGCGCTTCCCTTCGACGGACGCGGCAGCAGGAAAATATTTTCCCTGTTCATCGCGTCGTTGAAGGCGGCCGAAAAATTTTCCATGCCATGCTGTATGTCGCCGTCGTAGCCCGCGACAAAAAGCCGCTCCAAAGAGCCGTACCGCCTAAGCAGGGAACCTGCCGCGTCAAGAAACAGCGACATCTCCATGCAGTCCGTGAAGCGGTGGACGAACGAACCAAGCGCCTTTTTATGGTCTTCAAGGCCGCTGTTTTTCAGGTACTCCGAAGGAGAGGGGCCAAGGACGCCGAGCACGCGCTTTACGCTCTTTAATATCTGCGCCACCTTGCCGTAGGCCAGCCCTGAAGCTATGAGGCCGACCGCCTCCCTGTCCGCGCTTTCGTCGTAATCATACAAAAATTGAAGCGGATCGGGAGAAACGTAGATCCGCTTGTTGTAGTCGTCGTAGATTTTTTCAAATATATCGCGGCTTGCTATGCGCGCCGCGCGTTCTTCAAGCGGCTTCAATTTATTTTACTGCGTTGAAGCCGAAGGTGGGCGCCGTCTTCGGGGACTTGCCTTTCTTGAGGCTGTGGTAATCCGCATAGGTGAGCGGGATCGCCTCCTTGAAATATTTGGCGCTTATGACGCGGCCAACGAACATTATGTGGCTCGGCATCTCAACGACCTTCTCCACCTCCGCGTCAAAGGCGGCGATGGTCCAGTCCTCGATGAGCGGAGCGCCAGTTGCGCCGCGCTCGAACTTTACGTTTGCAAATTTGTCGATGTCGCGCCCGGATTTAAAACCGAACTGCCCGATAAAGGTCATCGGGACATCCTGCTCAAGAACGGAGACGGAAAAAACTCCGCTGTCCATTATCATGCCGGTCGTGAGGTTCGCCTTGTTCAGACAGGTGGCGACGCATATCGGTTCCGCCGTTATCTGCATGACTGTGTTGGCTATCTGCCCGTTGAGCCTGCCCTTTAAGTCCGTGCTTACGATATACATTCCGTAGGTGAGCGAAAAGAGCGCCTTCATATCTATCTCTGCCATCTATATGCCTCCCGGAAAATAAAATATGCCTTTTAAAGAGGGCCGGCTTTAAAGATATTTACCAGCCGGCCCGTGATTTATTATGCTCTTGCGCCGAGTTCCTTGTCCAGCATCACGAGAGAGATGGGAATGTCGCCGAGCCTCTTGAACTTCGCCACTATCTCCATGCACTGCTCTTCTTCCTCGACCTGCTCTTTGATGAACCAGTTCAGCATTTCGCGCGTCGCGTAATCTTTGAGTTCCATTGAAAGATCTACGAGGCCGTAGATGAGCGAGGTCACCTTCTGCTCGTGGCCCAATGCCTGCTCGAAAATCTCCGTAGCGCACTTCCATTCGCAGCGCGGAGCGGGAATGGCTTCAAGAATGACGCGGCCGCCGCGCTCAGAGATGAAGTTATAGAACCTCTGTGCGTGCTCCTGCTCCTCCGCGAACTGCTTCTTCATCCAGTGGGCGCAGCCGGGAAGGTCGTTTGCGTCAAACCATGTAGCCATTGAGAGATACAGATAAGCCGAGTCAAGTTCCGCCTGTATCTGTCCGTTAAGTGCCGCCTGCATTTTTTCGCTGATTATCATCTAAAATCTCACCTTTCAATATTATGTTGACATGCCGCTTTTAAATCTTCCATGTAATTCAAAATCATTATAAATATCATAGCGCAGATAGCTGTAAAGTCAAGATAAAAATGCCTGTTTTTTCGTTTTGTTGTTAATGTAAAATTTTTACCGGCTTGCCGCGTTTTTATTTTTTTATTTTTGCGATAGCGGTGCAATTAGAGTACAATAAGGTAAGACCATAATTGACGTTCGGGGGGTCCGGCTTTTGGAAATCAGACCGGTAATGTTAAAAGACGCGGAAGCAATAGCGTCCATCAGACGGCGGGACGGTGTCAGAGAGGGCGTGCTCGCTCTTTCCAGCGACAGGATCAGCGTTACGACAGATTTTATCAGCTCGCTCACAAGCGGTGACAGAGCCTTTGTCGCCGAGGAGAACGGAGAGGCTGCGGCCTTCGCCGTAATTGTGAAGAACAGGGAACCTCACAGGGAACACTCCGCCTCAATCGCGATAATGGTGGACCCAGATTTTCAGCAGATGGGCATAGGACACAAACTAATGAGGCGCATCGTGGAATGCGCGGACGACGAACTTAAGCTGCACAGGCTCGAACTGCTCGTGCTGACGGACAATGAGAGGGCTATCAGCCTCTATAAAAAGTTCGGCTTCATGGTAGAGGCCACCAAATGGCACGCCGCCGTTGTGCGCGGCCTCTTCGTAAACGAATATTCGATGGGACGCCTGCGCGGGGAGGGCAAATAGCTATGAGAATACGGCCCGTAACGCAAAGCGACGCAGAAAGCATCTGCAAGATCAACGACAGCGTCAAAGGGGATAAAAATTTACACATCACAAACTCTCTTTTTATGGACGCGGAAAGCCTTATCGAAAATCTCACGGCGCTGGATCACATGATGGTGCTTGAAACGGAGACGGAGCCGCGCGAGATATGCGCCGCTGTGCTGCTTATCGTAAACAGGCAGATATTCCTTCGCCGCATGGCGACGCTTCGTATAATCGTCGACCCGAAATGGCAGGGACAGGGGCTTGGCAAGCTGCTTATGGAGACGGCTCTGCATCTCGCAGACGACGAACTGATGATGGAACGCGTTGAGGTGGAGATACCGACCGACAACGTAAACGCGCTCAAATTATGCAAATCGACCGGCTTCAAGGTCGAAGGCGTGGCAAAAGATTTTATGATGACGCCTGACGGCCGCTACGTCGACGCCTATTTGATGGCGCACTGCAGAAACGTAAAATAAAACAGAGGCGCCGCCCGCTTCACGCGATTTGCTGCGGTGCTTGCGTAAAAATAAAAGAAGGCCTCTTTTGAGCCGCTATTTTGCGACGAAAGAGACCTTCTTTTTGTTTTGATGTTTGTTCCGTGTTTACGTGTTTAGCAGAAATACCACGCAAACGGCGCAAGCAGGAAGATGGAAAGCACCGCGCGGATGAAGTATATCCCCGTCAGCTTCCAGAAGCCAAGCGGTATCGATGACTGGAGGATAAGCACGCCGACCTCAGTCATGTAGATGAGCCCCGTGCCAGAGATACAGGCGCACATGAACTTCGCGGCGACGGCCGTGCGGCCAGAGCCCACCACAGCGGCCAGGAACTGGTCCGCGTAGGCAAGCAGGAAGGCGGGCGCCACCTGATTTGCCTCTGGGATGCGCATGAGGCTGAGGCACCACGCAAAGGGCATAGAAAGCACCTGAAAGACCGGCGTGTTGTTCGCAATGATGAGCACGACCGTGCCCCACGCCACAACGAGCGGCATCGTGCTGACGACAAGAGAAACGAAGGTCTTCACGCCAGAGTCCACCGTCATCGCCGTGGTCTGTTTTGAGGAGCGCTCCATCGCAAGCTTCAGCCCCCATTCACCGAGCGTGTAGCCGGCAGGTATATCGTCTCCGATGCGCTGCTTGCCCGCCTTGCCCGAGAAGGTGTCCGGCATTGACGAGAGCGGCCATATACGCGGCATGATGAGCGCCAGTATGAAGGTGACGGCATATACCGCCGCCATTATCTGGAAATACATGTTCGGAAGTCCGACGAAATCCGCCATTACGTAAATATAGGCGATGCTGATGACGGAGAAGGCCGTCGTTATTATTGAAGCTTCGCGGTCTGAATAGTAGCCCTGGTCGTGTACCTTCGTCGTTATTACGACGGCGACGGAGCAGCTTCCGACCCAGGAGGCAAGGCAGTCCACAGCGGAACGTCCGGGCAGCTTAAAGAGCGGCCCCATAACCGGACGCGCGTAGGTGCCGACATATTCCATAAGTCCGTAGTCGGTAAGAAGAGGCACGACTCCGGCAAGCACGATGAAGATTATAAGAAGCGCGGGAGCAAGGATGATGGCGGGCGTGCCTCCGTTGTCCATGTTCCATATCACTTCGGGGCCTATCTTGAAGAAAATGACGATGTAGAGCGCGGCGCCCAGAAGACGCGAGGCGAGCCAGAAGGGCTTCACAATAAGAAGCTCACCCCAAAACGGGTTGGCGACGACCTTTTCAGGCTTCGCCATAGAGGCCCAGAGCGAGGCGACAGCTGAGAGCACGACGAGGACCATAGCCGTTCCGGGAAGCCACGGCTTTAAAAGCGCCTTTCCCCAGTCGATGGCTATGCCAAGGATGGTGTTGAGGCTGCCATTCATCGGAATGGGCAGCAGAAATACGAGCGCGCCTATAAACGACGGCACGATGAAGTGCATGAGCTGCGATGTTGTGTAATGTTGTTTCTCCAGCATTGTTATTACTTCCTTCCATAAAAACGGTAAATTCAAAGAGATTAATAATTACCTTTGGTTTATTTTATTTCCAAAAACGCACCTACCCTTCCGGTCGAATTTATTGCGTAATCATAATACAATGTTGATAATATGGCAACATTAAAATTTAATCGAAAATTTTACCCGGATTCATAATGCCGTTTGGGTCAAGCGCTGACTTTATCTTCTTCATCAGCTCTATATTCTGCGGCGGGCAGAGCTTTGCGAAATAGTCGCGGCGTTTGCTGCCGATGCCGTGCTCCCCGCTGATCACGCCGCCCAGCTCGTAGGTGAGTTTGAATATTTCCCATTCTATCTCAGCCTCCACGCGCTCCCACTCGTCTATCGACATCGCGGCGGGCTTCAAAATGGTTGGATGAAGGTTGCCGTCGCCCGCATGCCCGAAGTTCGCTATCCTTACGCCGCGGCGCGACTCTATCTCCTGGATGCCGCGCACCATCTCAGGAATTTTTGATATCGGCACTACTATGTCCTCGTCCGCCTCGACAGGGTCCGTGACGCGCAGCGCCTCGTCTATGTTGCGGCGCACCGCCCAGATGCGTTCGCGCGTAGAGCGCGTGTCGGCCACGTAGATCTCAAGCGCGCCCTCTTTTGAGAGTATCTCGCCGGCGCGCTCTATGTCCATGTCGAGCGCCTCCTGATTTCCGCCGTCCACCTCAACGAGCAGCGCCGCCTCCACGCCCTCCATCGGCAGCTCTTCGTTGAGGAAGCCGCAGGCCTTTGTGTAACAGTAGGCGTCCATGTATTCTATCGAAGAGGGCACGACGCCGCTTCCCGTCATCATCTTCGGCACGGCGCGTATCGCGGTCTCTGTGTCGGAAAAGAGTGCTAGCAGCGCGGCGCGGCTGTTCAAGAGCGGCTGAAGGCGCAGGATTATCTTCGTCACATATCCGAGAGTCCCCTCCGAACCCACAAAAAGTTCTTTCAGGCTGTAGCCGGAGACGTCCTTCATCAGCTTGCCGCCAAGCGTTATGATCTCGCCGGTGGGGAGCACCACCTCAAGGCCTACCACATAACGCATCGTGACGCCGTACTTGACTGCGTTTCCGCCGCCCGCGTTTTCCGCGACGTTCCCGCCGATGTGGCAGGAGAGCACGCTCATCGGGTATCCTGTGTAGGCCAGCCCCTTTTCCGCGGCGGCCGCGTTTATCTCGCTTGTGATTACGCCTGGTTCCGTTACTGCGACAAGGTTTTCCGCATCTATTTCGATTATATGGCAGAGGCGTTCGTCTGAAATTACGATCCCGCCGTGCAGCGGAAGCGCGCCTCCCGAAAGTCCGGTGCCGCCGCCGCGCGGAGTGACCGGGACTTTGCTTCGGTTTGCTATTTTTAATATTTCGGAGACCTGGCCCGCGTCGCACGGAGCCACGACTACCTCCGGCATGTACCGCTGTTCGGCCCTGAGCGTCAGCGTCTCGTCGCGCGAACAGGCCTCGCGCTTTTCTTCCGAGGTCCAGACGTTTGCTGCGCCGACCGCGTCCGCCAGCTGCTCTATTATCTCTTTCGTTACATATCCATATTCCAAATTACAACGCTCCGTTTCCGTGACGAACTTTATTTTTAAAAATAATGATATATTATAATAGCATTTATGGCTGGCGGGAAATTTATAAAACAGAGGCAGTGGATAAAATGAACGGAAAAAACAGAGCCGACGTCAGAGTCGGCGCGAAGGTAAAAATAGTCCTTAAGGCGGACCAGCGCAGCGGAAAGCTTACAGAAGGCGTCGTTGCGCGCCTTCTCACAAAAAGCGCGACGCATCCGCACGGCATAAAGGTGATGCTTGAGGACGGGCAGGTAGGCCGCGTCCAGGAAATAGAATAACGGCAGATCATTTATTTCTGTAAATACAAGGAGTTTGTTTATGGGCAGCGAATTTACAATATCAGCCTCTTCAATGATAATTTTATGCTTTATGGTCTTTCTTGCGGGATTTGTGGACGCCTCGGCCGGCGGCGGCGGCATCATATCGCTCCCGGCCTATATTTTTACGGGGATGCCTGCGCATTACGCGCTTGGCTGCAATAAATTTTCAAGCGCCTCCGGCACGACGCTTGCCGTCTTTAAATTCTGGAAGGGCGGCGCCGTGGATATGCGCGCCGCGCTTATCGCGGCGGCCGGCTCCTTCATCGGCTCCGCCGTCGGAACAAAGGCGGCGCTGATGCTGAGCGACCAGACGATAAAGACTATGCTGCTCGTCATTCTGCCATGCGCGGCCGTCATCATAATGTTTCGGCGCAACATGGGCGAGGCGGACAGGTCGCATGAGATCGGCCGTGCGAAGGCGACGGCCCTTGCCGCTGTCATAGGCCTGCTCATCGGCGGCTACGACGGGCTCTTCGGCCCTGGCACTGGGACATTTGCCATCATCGCCTTTTCGATGCTTATGAAATATGACTTGAAGACCGCCTCCGGCAACGCGAAAATTTTGAACCTGGCCTCGAACTACGCCTCGTTCATCACATTCGCCGCGGCCGGAACGATAATCTATTCCGTGGCCATACCAGCCGCGCTCTGCAACATCGCTGGCAGCTATTTCGGCTCGCACTGCGCGCTCACTCGCGGCGCGAAATTCATCCGTCCCATGATGGCGGCAGTTATCACCCTTATAATGCTGAAACTTCTCTGGGACATCCTTTCACATTAAGAACCGGGACCCAGCGTTTTTAGCGTCTTCTTCTTATCGTCTTCATCGCCCACGTAAAGCAGCCAAGATGAGCCGCGAACGTTATTATCCATGAGACGGGATATGAGAGGTAGAGCACGGTTATCGTGTGCAGCGACGGTATCTGAAATATCGTGGCTATCCACAAAAGACGCAGGCCGCAGACGCCAAGCAGCGTGACAACCGTCGGCATAACGGAGTAGCCCATTCCGCGCAGCGCGCCCACCATGCCGTCCATCATGCCGCAGACGGCGTATGTCGTAGAAAGTATCCAAAGCCGGTCCATGCCGGCCTTTATGACCGCTTCGCTTGAAGAGTATACGCCAAGCAGCGCGTGCCCGAAGAGGGCGGCACCAAGGCCGAGCGTGCAGCCTACGGCTACGATACATATCTGCCCCGTCTTTAAAATGTTGTATATCCTTTTTATATGCCCCGCGCCTATATTTTGACTGGTGAAGGATATTATCGCCTGATAAAAGGCGTTCATCGCAAAGTAGACGAACATCTCTATGTTTGCGGCGGCTGAGCTTCCCGCCATTATGACCGCGCCGAACGAGTTTATCGAGGACTGGATGACGACGTTTGAAAGAGCAAAGAGCACTCCCTGTATCCCGGCAGGCAGACCTATTTTCAATATCTTGACCAGCTTTGGAACGCTTATGCGCATTTCGGAGGGAACAAGGCGGATGCCGCCGCTTTCGCGCAGCAGGCAGCGCACAACGAGCGCCGCGGAGACGCACTGTGAAATGACCGTCGCTATCGCAACTCCGGCCACGTCAAGATGCAGATTTATCACGAAAAAGAGATTGAGCAGCACGTTTATGACGCCGGCAAAAAGAAGATAATAGAGCGGGCGCCTCGTGTCTCCGACCGCGCGCAGCACGGCGCTGCCGAAATTATAGACCATAACTGGGGTCATGCCGAAAAAATAGATGACCAGATAGAGCGTGGCAAGCCCGAGCACCTCGTCCGGCGTCCGCATCGCAATAAGTATCCTGCGGGCGCCCGCCACTCCTATGACGGTAAGCAGAAGGCCGCTTATCACCCCCAGCATTATCGAGGTGTGCACCGTCTTAGCAAGAGCCTCCTCTTCCTTCGCGCCGTAGTAGCGCGCGGCGAGAACGTTCGTTCCTACGGAAAGCCCTATAAAGAGATTCGTCAGAAGGCCTATCAAAGAGGTGTTCGAGCCGACCGCGGCGAGAGAATTGTCGCCGGCAAAGCGTCCTACGACTATGATGTCAGCCGCGTTGAAAAGCAGCTGCAAAATGCTGGAACACATAAGCGGCACCGCAAAAAGCAGCATCTTGGGCAAAATAGCACCGCTGCACATATCTATTTCATATTTTTTATTATTTTCCATTGACACAAAGATCAAACCGCCGTTTCTGTAAATTTCAAAACATTATTTGGAACGAGCGACAAGGCCGCGTGGAAATCTCACCCGCGGCCTCATCGTCTTATGCTATTTTATTGGCTTTGCGAAAAACGTCCGCTATTTTTTCATGCCTTCGACGGCCGCCTTGATTCTTTTCATACCCTCTTCGATGTAGTCATACTCGCGGCAGTAGGCAAGACGTATATGGCCCGGCATTCCAAAAACTTCGCCCGGCACCGCGGAGACTCCGGCCTCTTCGAGCAGCCATGAACAGAAGGCAAAGCCGTCCATTCCGAGCGCGCTTATCCGCGGGAAGGCGTAAAAAGCGCCGGTGGGCGTGATAGCCTCAAAACCCTCTATATTATTGAGCCACTTCGTCACCATGTCGCGGCGGCGCTTGTACTCCGCCACCATCTTTTTGACGTCCTCGCCGGCCTCGGTCAAGGCGACCGCAACGCCTGCCTGCGCGAACGCGTTGGCGCAGGTGGTGAGGTTCTGGTGGCACTTATTGACGTAGGGGCACATAGCCTTCGGCGCTATTATCCATCCGATGCGCCAGCCTGTCATCGACCATGTCTTTGACGCGGCGGAGACCGTCACAGTGCGCTCCGCCATTCCCGGAAGGCTTGCGATGCTCACATGCTCGCCGTCGTAGAGGAACTTTTCATAACATTCGTCGGAGATGACCCAGAGGTCCTTTTCTATGGCAAGCGCCGCTATCTCTTCCAGGTCCGCGCGTGAGAGCACCGCGCCGCTTGGGTTGTTCGGAGAATTTATGAGCAGCACCTTCGTCTTCGGAGAGACGAAGGCTGCGATATCCGCCGCGCGAAGCCTGAAACCGTTTTCCATCGTAGTCGGGATTGCCGTAAGCACAGCTCCCGTAAGCGCAATCTCGTCGGCGTAGGCCGAGAAGTACGGCGCTGGGATCAGCACCTCGTCGCCCGGGTCAAGCAGCGTCAGCAAAGAGGCCGTAAGCGCCTCCATCGCGCCGTTTGTAATGACGACGTTCTTGTCGGCGTCTACCTCCATGTTGTTTTCCGCGCGGTATTTCGCGGCGACGGCCTTACGGAGATCCTCCGCGCCCTGCATATTAGTGTAATGTACGTTGCCGGCGTCAAGCGCGCGCTTGACCGCCTCTTTGGCGCACTGCGGCGAGTCGAAGTCGGGACGCCCCAGCTCCATGTGGATTATGCTCTTGCCGGCGGCCTCCAGTTCGTCCGCGCGGCCGAGTATCTCGCGTATGCCTCCGGCCATTGCGATAGATTCCATACGTTTGTTCGGGAATTTCATTTTAGTTGTCATCATGATCTGCCTCCCTGTATCTTTATCGTTCTATTATATGCTTGGGGCATCGACTTGAAATCCGGCCGGCGCAAAGAGAGAGCGCGCTACCGAAGGAAATAATCCTTCATTATATAACCTTCGCTGTTTACCACATGGTCGTAAAGACATTGATAGAGCAGCTTGGGATTTCGTTCCTTTATACAGTTGATTATCTTCACATGCTGCTCCAGAGAATTTTTGATATCGGCGAGCGACTGCACCGAAAGCCGCTGGAAGCGTTTTATCTGTACATGATAATTGTCCAAGATAACGCCGATGCGCTTGTTGGTGGCGTACTTGGAAATGGTGAAATGCAGCGCGAGATCGAGATCCGCCACACGCGACATATCAAGCGGGAGGCCTTTTCTTTCAAGCTCGCAAAGCTCCGCCCACTGAACGTCAAGCTCGCCGATCACGGCATCCGGTATGCGGTTTGCCGCCGTGAGAGCGGCGAACGGCTCAAGCAGCTTTCTTATATCATATATCTCGCGCACGTCTTCCAAAGATATTTCTGAGACAAAGGCGCCCTTTAGCGGGACTATCTTTATGTAGCCGTCCTGTTCGAGCACGCGCAGCGCCTCGCGTACAGGCGTGCGGCTCACACCAACTTCATTTGCAAGCCATGTTTCAGGCAGAGGTTCGCCCATTTTAAGCCGCCCCGCGTCCACGCCGTCCTTTATCCAATCATAGGCCTTTATCCAGACTGCTTTGTCGTTTTTATTTGCCATGCAGCAATTCACTCTCCATATTTAGTACATGCTGTATACATCTACTATAATGATTTTTTGATTTTTGTCCATACTTACGGCGCTTTAATCAACGAAAGTGCCCTTTGATTTACGTCTTGACAATTATCGTGCACACTATTATTATCTTTTTATAAAAATCCAGATGATTTAACATGACGGCATATACAAAATCAGTTGTGTGGATTTAAAGTTTTTAGTCTTGTATACAGATTGCGTACTGCAAAAAACAATATTTGATTGGAGTGGCGGGCAATGAAATATACGATCCCCTACGGAAAAACGACCGTAGAATTTGAGACGAAGGGCCGGACCGTCCTCTTTAACGGAGAGACGACCTGCCTGCCTGCGACGCCGGATTTTAAAAACGACCTTCTTGCCGCGCTTGCCGCGCCCATCGCCTCGTTGCCGCTCGCGGAACTTGCGCGCGGCAAAAAAAATATCCTTTTCCTTGTAGAAGACAACACGCGCGACACGCCCCTTGACCTAATGCTTCCTATCATAGCCGACTATTTGAACGCGCACGGCGTGCCCGACGCGAATGTCAGTTTTATGACCGCACCCGGAACGCACCGCGTTATGACGGACGAAGAGGTGGAAAAAAAGCTCGGCCCGGAGATAGTGCGCCGCTTCCGCGTCTACCAGCACGACGCCACGAAGAGCGAAGATATTGAGGATCTCGGCGAAATAGAGGTCGCCGGCTACAAACTGCCGGTCCACATAAACCGCAGGGCGCTTGAGGCCGACCTTCTCGTCGGCGTCGGCAACATCGTGCCGCACAGCGACGCCGGTTTTTCGGGAGGCGCGAAGATAGTTCAGCCAGGCGTCTGCGATTTCGTCACAACACAGGCGACGCACAGAGGCGCGGGGCTTTGCTCCGACATTCCTCTTGGCATGGAAAGCGGCAACCCGTGCCGCATGGGAATAGACGCCGTAGGCAGAATGGCGCGTCTTGCCTTTATCATCAACGTGGTAAAAAACTATAACGACGAAGTGACCGGCTTTTTCTGCGGCGACTGCATTGAGGCGCACCGCGCCGGAGTGGCCGCGGCAAAGGATTCTTACAGCGTAAAGATAGAAGAACAGGCCGACATCGTCGTGGCAAGCTCCTCGCCTGACGACATCGACTTCTGGCAGGGCATCAAGGGGCTTACCGCGGCCTATTTCGCCGTGAAGCCCGGCGGCGTGATAATACTGGCCGCTCCGTGTTCGGAGGGGCTTGTACATAATCATCCGCTCTACGCTCACTGGCTCGGAAGCTCCGAAGAGGAGATAAAAGCCGCGATAGAAGAGGCCTCCCCTTACGATATGGAGACGGACACCATCTCCGCGGTGGTGGCGCTCGGCAGCAGACGCGTGCTAAAACGCGCTTCGGTCTACATGATGAGCGGCGGCCTTTCCAACGAAGCAATAAAAGCGATGGACTATATCCCCGTAGATTCAATACAAGAGGCGCTTGACGTAGCGCTTGCCGAAAGGCCCGGCGCTACGATAGGCATCCTGCCAAAAGCCGGCATCTCATTGCCCATAGTGATAAAGAGATAAAATATAGAAAGGCGGTATCACATGTTTTTAACTGATGAAGAAAAACGGATACTCGACGGAGCCGAAGGCGTTGGAAGACAGAAGGCTATGGAGCTGCTTTACGCGCTCGGCCTCACCTTTGACGCGGAAAAGCTCATCCCCGTCAAACGCGCTCACGTTGCTTTGAGCGGCCAGGAGGGCGACACCTACTGGTGCGAACTGCTCGTAAACGGAGGCGCGGTATGCGCGGTGCCCCCGACGACGAACCCCTACTGGGACACCCGCTACCTGACGAAGTTCTTCGACGTGACGAAGGAAGAACTTGAACTCGCAGAGCGCACAGGCGACGTCTACCGCCGCATCGGCGCGAAACTCACCTACCACTGCGCGCCCGGCGTCTGCTCAAACGTACCGTTCTTCGGCGAACACATCGCCTTCTCAGAGTCCAGCGCGACGCCGTACGTCAACTCCGCCATAGGCGCACGCAGCAACCGCGAATCATCGGTGAGCGCGCTCGCCGCGGCTGTCATCGGCAAGACGCCCTACTACGGCTACCATCTTGACGAAAACAGACACGGAGATTTCCTCGTGGAAGTGGACGCCGATCTGCGCGAAAGCTACGACTGGGGCATACTGGGCCACTGCGTCGGCAAGATAGCCGGCTCGCGCAACCCCGTCCTTAAATTCAAAGAAAAGCCGCGTCCGCGTCCCGAAGATTTCCTTTATTTCGGCGCCGAGGCCGCGACGAGCGGAGCTGTAGCTATGTACCACATGGTTGGAGTGACGCCTGAGGCGCCGACCATCGAAGCCGCCTTCGGAGGCAGGAAGATCCCGTCCGCCGAATACGTCATCACAAACAAAGAGCTCAAGGCCGAAGAGGATTCTCTGACGCCGGCGACCGGCAAGATCAACCTCGTCATGCTTGGATGCCCTCACTACACCTACGACCAGCTTCTTGAAGTGGAACGGCTCTTTGCGGGAAGGCACTGCGACAACGGCACGGCCTTCTGGATACTCGCCGAGTCGGGCGCGGTGGAGCTTGCGGAGCGTTCACACCTGCGTCAGCGCCTTGAACTGCTGGGCGTCCGCATGGTCGGAGACACCTGCATAGACGAGCCCTGCTGGAAATCGTTCGAAGGGGCGCTTGGCGTCACCGACTCTCCGAAGTGCGCCTATTACCGCGAACGCCGCGGCCAGCCATTCGCCATCCGCAGGCTTTCGGAATGTGTAGAGGCAGCAGTAAAAGGGAGGCTCGACTAATGGATAACATGAAAACGTATAAATGCCGTTCGATAGTGCGCGGAAGCGGCGCGGGCGAGGCCGTCGTATCAAAGGACGCGATGTGCTTCTATCTGACAGACCCAAAGACCGGCGTCGTCATTGAAAGAAACCACGCCATCCAGGGCAAAAGCATCGCCCACAAGATACTTGTGGTGCAGTCGGGCAAGGGAAGCTCCGTCGTACAGGTCGACGGCTTCTACCAGCTCTGGGTAAAGGGCAACCTTCCGGCGGCCATAATCGTAAGAGAAGCAGAACCGGTAATAGTTTCATCCGCGGTCGTAGTCGGCTCGACAATGGTAGACCGTCTTGAGGCGGACCCTTTTGAGGCCATCGAAGACGGCGACTATGTAGAGGTCGACGCGGACGCGCAGGAAGTCCGCGTATGGAAGGGAGGAAAGCGCGCATAAGACCCGTTGGCAGCTTTATTGACTCATCAAACTAATAAACAGGGAGGAACATTGTAATGAAAAAACTTCTGGCAGCAGTTATGTTCATGGCAATAATGACAGCGTCCGCGGCCTTCGCGGCGCCTGAGTACACCATCAAGGTAGGCTACATCGGCTCTGACACGCATCCCACGATGCAGGCGATGAAGGTCTTCGCGAAGGACGTAGACAAAGGCTCAAAGGGAAAGATCAAAGTCGAACTTTACCCGAACGCCCAGCTCGGCGGCGACCGCGAACTGACCGAAGCGGTGCAGATGGGCACGATCCAGATGGCCATCCCCTCAACTTCAGCTCTCGCCGGCTTTGACAAGAGAGTCCAGGTACTTGACCTGCCGTACCTCTTCACAACAAGAAAAGCGGCTTTTGACGCGGTTGACGGAGAACTTGGCAAAAAACTCAACTCCTATCTCGATAAAAAAGGCTTCACGATCCTTGGATACCAGGAAAACGGCTTCCGCCACGTAACGAACAGCAAGAGGCCCGTCAAGACCCCGGCAGACCTTAAGGGACTGAAGATCCGCACAATGGAAAACCCGATGCACATAGCCTACTTCAAGGCGCTCGGCGCAAACCCCACGCCCATGAGCTGGGGCGAGCTTTACACCGCTCTTCAGCAGGGCACAGTTGACGCGCAGGAAAACCCCTACGCAATGATCGACGACGGCAAATTCTACGAAGTCCAGAAATTCGTCTCGGAGACCGGACACGTCTTCTCCTATGAAGTGCTCATCGCCAACAAGAAGTTCATGGACAAACTCCCGAAGGACCTCCGCAACCTCGTGACGGAGTCCGCGGTGAAGGCCATCAAGATGCAGCGCAGCCTCCTCGAAAAAGAAGAAGCCAACTTCAAAGCCAAGGTCGTCAAGGCCGGCATGAAGGCGAACTCCCTCACAGCGGCTGAGAAGAAGCCGTTTGTAGAGGCGACGAAGGCTGTTTACAAGCAGTTTGAAGGCGATCTCGGCAAGGAAATCATGGACATCGCAAGAAAGGTTCAGAAATAGCACCTTTTCTGACGACAATGCGCGCCCTCATCCCAACAGGAGGGCGCGCATTTTTAACACAAGCAAGCGGACAGGGAGGTTTGCATCATGACCGTTAAAAAATTTTTGGACAACTTTGAAGAATATTTTTGCGTTTGGACCATGGCCATAATGACGGTTCTCGTCTTTTTTCAGGTCGTAATGAGGTATGTATTTTCAAATTCGCTCTCATGGAGCGAGGAGCTGGCGCGTTTTATATTTCTCTGGCTTTCGTGGATAGGAGCAAGCTACGCCGTAAAAGAGCGCAGCCATTTTCGCGTTGAGATGTTCGCCAATATGGTAAAGGGCAGAGCTCGCGTTTATTTTGAATACTTCGTTCTCATAGTCTGGTTCGTTTTCAGCTTTATACTGACGTGGCTCGGCACAGAACTCGTCGTCTTTCTGTACGATACGGGGCAGGCGTCGTCCGCTATGGACATCCCCATGACGTGGCCCTACGCCTCCGTGCCGGTCGGATGCGCGCTTATGTGCATAAGGCTCGTCGTAGAAATGTACAAGCTTTACAAGGGAGAGCCGTTAGGCCCCAAACAGACAAAAGAACAGGAAATAGAGGAGATGATATAGCATGGAAGCTATTATACTATTCTCTCTGCTCATAGTTACCATCGCTATGAGCATCCCAATAGGCATAACGCTTGGCATATCCACCGGCCTCGCCATGTGGCTCACCTCGGACATACCGATGCTGATGCTGGCTCAGAAATCAGTGACGGGGCTGGATTCATTCCCGCTACTCGCCATCCCCTTCTTCATATTGGCGGGAGCGCTCATGTGCAACGGCGGCATCTCGCGCCGTCTCGTAAACCTCGCTGAGAGCCTCGTAGGTTACATCACCGGCGGCCTTGCGATGGTCACCGTGCTTGCCTGCATGTTCTTCGCCGCCATCTCTGGCTCAGGCCCCGCTACAGTATCGGCCATAGGCTCCTTCATGGTGCCCTCGATGAAAGAACGCAAGTACGACGCAGGCTTTGCCGCGGCCATCACGGCGGCCGCCGGCACGATAGGCGTAATAATCCCGCCTTCAATACCATTCGTCATCTACTGCATCGTAGCCCAGTGCTCGATAGGCGACATGTTCATAGCGGGCATCGTGCCCGGCGTCATGATAGGTATAGCGCTGATGCTCGTCTGCTACTGCACCGCGAAAAAACGCCACTACGTCAGCGTCGCGCAGCGTCCCAAACTTGCCGACGTGTGGAGATCGTTCAAAGAGGCCTTCTGGGCGCTGCTCGTTCCCGTCATCATCCTTGGCGGCATCTACGGCGGCATCTTCACGCCGACGGAAGCGGCGGTCGTAGCGGTCGTCTATTCCGTATTCATCGGAAAATTCATATACAAAGAACTTGACGGCAAGACGCTCTATGAATGTCTGCGCACAACGGGCCTCATCAACGGCGCGACAGAGTTCATGATAGGCCTTTCCATGGCCTTCGCAAGCTACCTTGCAATGGCGCAGATACCGGCGCACATCGCATCGTGGATGACGAGCCTTGCGCATACGCCCTTTATGCTGCTTATGGTAATAAATATTTTCCTGCTCATCATAGGCTGCTTCGTGGACAATATTGCCGCCGTCATCATCCTTACGCCGATACTGCTTCCCGTCGTGAAGGCCATAGGCATAGACCCGATACATTTCGGGCTTATCATCACCGTCAACCTCGCCTGCGGCTTCATCTCGCCGCCCTACGGCATAAACCTCTTCGTGGCCTCCGCCATCTCGGGAGAGAGCATCGAAACTATCTCAAAGGCTATACTTCCGTCGTTCTTCGCGATGGTCGCCTGTCTTCTGCTCTTCACCTACTTCCCCATTTTCTCAATGGGGCTGCTCAGCCTGATCCGATAACAGGCGCGCGCGGGAAATATTCTTCGGATATGCTCCCGCGCGCGTTTCTTTTGATGACAATATGACGCCTTCACATTAAAATCTAACATTATAAATGTGAACAGGGGGATTTTTTTTATGAGCTGCAAAACGCCGGCAGAAATTGCCGAATGCGCGGTCAACGCCGCGGTGAACAAAAGCAGGCTTCCGCTCTCCGTGATGTCCGTCATGGGATTTCTCGCCGGAGCCTATATAGCCATGGGCGGCTATTTTATGACGATCGTCACACAGGACGCCTCGGCCTTTGTGGGAGTAGGGCTTTCGAAGCTCGCGGGCGGCATAGTCTTCGCGCTTGGGCTGCTGCTCGTGGTGGGCGCAGGCGGCGAACTCTTTACCGGAAACTGCCTCATGCCAATAGGCGTGCTCTCAAACAGGTGTTCGTGGAGCGGGCTTCTGCGCAACTGGAGCGTAGTCTATCTGACAAACATGGCGGGCGGCCTCTTTTTTGCGCTGCTCATATACAAAAGCGGCGGTATCTCCGACAAGGCCGCCGAGACCGCGCTCAACATAGCGGCCGCGAAAGTTTCGATTCCCATAGCTCAGATGATAGTACGCGGCATATTGTGCAACTGGTTCGTCGGGCTTGCCGTCTGGCTTGCCTTCGGCGCGACGGACATGGCCGGAAAATATATCGCCTGTCTTGTACCGATATCGGCCTTCGTTGCGATGGGCTTTGAACACTGCATAGCAAACATGTACTTCATCGGCCTCGGCATCATGCTGAAGGGCGACACCGCGCTCATTGAAAGACTCTCCTACCCCGCAGACAAACTTGCGGGAATAAATCTCTGCGGCTACCTGAACAACCTCATACCGGTGACACTTGGAAACATTCTGGGCGCCGCGCTGCTTGTCGCGTGCCTCTACTTCGTAGCCTTCAGAAAATCTCTCACCGACGGCGCCAAAATCTCGTAAAACAATTTATCTGTATACCTCTGCGGCAAACGGCCTCTTTGCTTCTCATGCAAGCAGGCCGTTTGCCGCATATTCGCCGCGTTATCCCCTCAAGCCGCAAAGAGCCGCACTCTTGTCGTTATTTCGCATATTATTAACGATTTATTAAGTATTTTACGCAATTATCAATAATTCCCATATATTATAACCTTGACTTTTGATATACCTCAGAATATTATGCATCTTAATAACTGACACGAATTAGTTCTTCTTTGACAATTTCATGTTTTTTGATAAGCATGATCCAACAGCGGTATGAAGAAAGGAGACTTTAAACGATTTAGCTGTATACATAAGGAATACCGAAAACGAAAGAAATAATGACTTTTGTGGGAGGAATCGTTTCTATGTGGAAGTTCATCGACAATTTTGAAGAATATTTCTGTGTGTGGACCATGGCCATCATGACCATCCTGGTCTTTATACAGGTTGTGATGCGCTACGTCTTTTCCAATTCGCTGTCGTGGAGCGAAGAACTTGCCAGATATATTTTTCTGTGGCTCTCATGGATAGGTGCAAGCTACGCCGTGAAGGAACGCAGCCATTTCCGCGTCGAGATGTTCGCCAATATGATAAAGGGCAGCGCGCGCCGCTTCTTTGAAGCCTTCGTGCTCATCGTGTGGTTTCTTTTCAGCTTCGTGCTGGCGTGGCTCGGCACAGACCTCGTTCTTTTCCTCGCGGAGAGCGGACAAAATTCGTCGGCTATGGAGATACCGATGACGTGGGCCTACGCCGCGGTGCCTGTAGGATGCGCGCTTATGTGCTTCAGACTTTTGATAGAGATGTACAAACTGTGGAAGGGCGAACCCTTCGGACCAAAAACTGACAACGTGGAGGAGATCTGCTGATGGAAGCGGTAATCGTATTCTCTATATTGATAGTAACGATAGCGCTCAGCATTCCCATTGGGATCACGCTGGGCCTTGCTACGGGACTTGCCATGTGGCTCACCTCCGACATCCCGATGCTGATGCTGGCTCAGAAATCCGTGACGGGACTGGACTCCTTTCCGCTGCTTGCCATTCCGTTCTTCATTCTGGCGGGAGCGCTCATGTGCAGCGGCGGCATCTCGCGCCGCCTTGTGAACCTGGCGGAAAGCCTCGTAGGTTTCATCACGGGCGGCCTTGCGATGGTTACGGTGCTTGCCTGCATGTTCTTTGCCGCCATCTCAGGCTCCGGGCCGGCGACCGTATCGGCCATCGGCTCTTTCATGATCCCATCCATGAAGGAACGCAAATATGACGCGAGCTTCGCGGCGGCCATCACCGCCGCCGCCGGCACCATCGGAGTAATAATCCCGCCCTCGATACCGTTCGTCATTTACTGCGTCGTCGCGCAGTGCTCCATCGGCGACATGTTCATAGCGGGCATCGTTCCCGGCCTCATCATCGGCTTCGCCCTGATGTTTGTCTGTTTCTGCACAGCTAAAAAAAGACATTACGTCAGCCTCGCCTCGCGCCCCAAGTTCTCAACGGTGTGGAAGGCCTTCACTGAAGCGATATGGGCGCTGATGGTGCCGGTCATAATTCTCGGCGGCATCTACGGTGGCATCTTCACTCCGACGGAGGCGGCGGTCGTAGCGGTCGTCTACTCGGTCTTCATCGGAAAGTTCATATACAAGGAACTTGACAATAAATCCCTCTACGAGAGCCTTCGCCTCTCAGGGCTGATCAACGGAGCTACGGAGTTCATGATAGGCCTCTCAATGGCCTTCGCGAGCTACCTGACGATGGCGCAGATACCGTACCACATCGCCCAGTGGCTCACGGGATTTGCCGACAACCCGTTCATGCTGCTTATGATAATCAACGTATTCCTTCTCATCATAGGGTGCTTTGTGGACAACATCGCAGCGGTCATCATATTGACGCCCATCTTGCTGCCTGTCGTAAAAAGCATAGGCATAGACCCGATACATTTTGGGCTTATCATCACCGTCAACCTCGCCTGCGGCTTCATCTCGCCGCCCTACGGCATAAACCTTTTCGTAGCCTCCGCCATCTCGGGAGAGAGCATAGAAAACATTTCAAAGGCCATACTGCCCTCCTTCCTCGCAATGGTGGCCTGCCTGCTGCTCTTTACCTACTTTCCTATATTCTCGCTTGGACTGCTGCACTGGATGGGATAACGCGGCACGCGCCATCCGCCGGCCTCTCGCTCTTTGAGAGGCCTTTTTTATTGCCGTAAATTTTCGCGGCGCCAATATTTGCCTTACTTTCCATTATGAATATAATGGAGAGAGCAACGTAAAAATTTTTTGCGGGGAGATAGATGCTATGTCGGCGGCTTTTGATTTCGACAATGAAGTGATCGAGTTTACACGGGAGCTTGTGCAGCTCCAAAGCTATTCGGACCATGAGGGCGACGTGGCGCGGGCCGTTGAGGAGAGAATGCGGCGGCTTGGATATGACGAAGTTCTCATCGACACGGCTGGGAACGTCGCGGGCTTTATCGGCGACGGAGGAAAAGACCATACATTTTGATTCCCACATGGACACAGTAGAGGCGGCCGACGCGGACGAATGGGAGCTTCCGCCCTTTGCCGCCGAAATGAAGGATGGCCGCATCTACGGGCGCGGCTCAGTAGACATGAAGTCCGGACTTGCCGCCTCCATCTACGGCGCGGCCGCGGCGCGCGACAACGGCTGGACGCGCGGAAAACGCGTCTGCGTCAGCGGCTCCGTCTGCGAGGAGTACTGCGACGGCGAAAACCTGCGCATGATGTACCGCGAGCTTGACCTGCGCCCTGACTTCGTCGTCATCTGCGAGCCGTCGGACAATGTGATAACGCTGGGGCACAAGGGGAAGATACAGGCGCGCGTCACGACGCACGGCATCTCCGCTCACGGCTCCGCGCCGGAAAAAGGCATCAACGCCGTCTATGAGATGGCGGAGATAATAAGCCGCGTGGAGGCGCTCAACAAACGGCTGACAGAGGAGGGCGCGCCTCACGGAACGATCGTGCTCTCCGACATAAGCTGCGTCAGCGCGTCGCTGAACGCCGTGCCAAGCGAAGCCTCCATCTATCTTGACCGCCGCCTTGTGCTGGGCGAGACGGAAGAAAAGGTGCGCGCTGAGATGGAAGAACTGATACGGGGCAAGCGCGCGACGTGGGAGCCTGGCACGCTGCGCCACACAAGCTGGCGCGGAGCGGCGCTCGTCTACGAGCCTGTGCACATGCCGTGGAAAATATCGGAGGAGTCTCCGCTCTTTAAGGCGGCAAACGCCGCATACGAGGCGGCCTTTGGATCGGCTCCCGAGAAATACGATTTCTGGGACTTCGGCACAAACGCAGTTACGCCCGTCTCAATGGGGATAGCCACCATAGGCTTCGGCCCCGGCGAATACAAGCTGGCGCACATGCGTGACGAAAACTGCGAGGCGTCGAAGATAGCGGAGGCCGCGCGTTTTTACGCAAATATCATAAAGGCGCTCTAAGACGCCTCTATAAATTTCCCACAGCAGTCCGCGCCGCATCTATATGCCGGCGCGGACTGCTGTGAAACGAAATCGCAGGGACGCCGTCTATGCTTTTAAAGACGACGCCCTCCCCTTTTAGCGTCACGATGACCCTATCAAGCGCCTCCATAGTTTTTTCAGAAGTGTCGTGCATCAGCACTATGCTTATTTTGTGCCTCATGACGCCGCCTGAGATATTCGCGTATATATCGCCCGAAGTGACGCGCGGCGCGGAATCCGCGCCGGAGACGTTCCAGTCGTAATAGCGAAAGCCCAGGCTTGTCATTTTCGCCGTAAGCGCCGCCCTCACCCTTCTGTTCCAGTTGTTGACGCTGCCGCCGGGAAACCGGAAAATTACAGGCCGCTCCCCCGCCGCGCTGTAGATGGCCTTCTGCGTCTTATAAAAATCGTCAAGGTAACTGCCGACACTTGCGTAGACCTTGCGGTAGTCGTGCGTATAGGTGTGGACGGCAAGCTTGTGCCCCTCCGCCTTCATGCGGCGCACAAGCTCCGGGCGGCGCTCCACATTCTGCCCCACCAGAAAAAAGGTGGCTGGCACATCATATTTTTTAAGTATGTCGAGTATCCGCGCCGTGTGCACAGAGGGGCCGTCGTCAAAGGTGAGGCAGACGACGCGCGGACTCATGACCGCAAAAGGCGGCGACGGCGGCGCTATATCCAAAGAGGCGGCGCTGCCCGGCAGAGGGACGTTTTCGGAATAAAGGCTTTCATGCACCTCGGGCGACAGCTTCGCGGCACTTTCCACGGGCCGCGTCGGCGCTTCGCGCAAAAATAAAAAAACGGCGCAGCAGAGTGCCGCCAACAAAACGCAGAGGAGCGCGCCCAGCTGATATTTCCAGTATTTATTGTTATTTCCCTGTTTTTTGTAATGCTTCATCAATTATCGTTCGCACCTTGCTTTCAGGGCATGAGAGTAGCACAAAGGCCTCCTATTGAAAACATAGATATACGAAAAAATCACGCACCTCCGGCAATTTGCGCGGCGGAGTGATAAAATGGGGCAAACGGCGAAAGCCATAGCAAAAATCAAAATACGGATCGGCGGGACATTTAAATGAAGACACCTTTTGAAAAAATCGTAGATATAAACGCCGTAGGCCGCGCGGACAACAGCGTCGGCATTGGAGAGCTGTTTTCTCTCGCGGAGGCGGAAAGGACGGCGCTCGCCCCAGAGAACGGGGCGCGGACGCTGCTGCTTGCGGTCGACGTGCAGCGTGACTTTATGGACGGCGGCGTGCTCGGAGTAAACGGCGCGCTTGACGATGTGCGGCGGCTGACGCGCTTCATGTATGACAACATGGAAAATATAACCGAGATAGCCGTCACGATGGACACGCACGCACCGCAGCAGATATTCCATCCCTGCTGGTGGCGGGGCGAAGACGGCGCGGCACCGGCTCCGTTTACCGTCATCACAAAAGACGACCTCGACCTCGGGCGCTGGACGCCGCTCTTTGAACCAAAAGAAAGCGCCGCCTACCTTGTTTTTTGGGCGCCGCCGGCAAAAAGCGCCTCTGTATCTGGCCCTATCACTGCATCGCCGGCACCACCGGCGCGGCGCTTGAAAACCAGTTCTCCAACATGGCGCACTTTTTTTCAATCGTAAAGGGCGTCTCCGTCAAGAAAATCATCAAGGGCACGCTGCCAGCGACGGAATTTTACGGCGCAGTGCGCCCCGAATACTCCCCAAACGGACTCTACACCAACGACGCGCTGCTTGACGTCATAAAAAGCTGCCGCAGGGTCGTCATCGCGGGCGAGGCGAAGGACTACTGCGTCTACGAAACTGTGCGTCAGATATTTGAAGAGCTTGAAAACGAACCGCAGAAACCGGAGATATTCATACTAGAGGACTGCACAAGCAGCATCCAGTCCCCGGAGGAGGCCGCCGCGCTCTACAGCGGCCTTGCGGAAAAATACGCCTTCCACCTTGTAAGAAGCACCGACAAATTTTTATAAAAAACACGAGGCCCGGAACATTTCCCGGGCCTCGCGCCTTATCGCGCGACGCTGAAGAGAGGCGCTTGTTATTCGAAGGCTTTTGCCACCTTTTTTAATTCGTCGGCTATTGCTATGTGCTGCGGGCAGATACTTTCGCATTTGCGGCATTCTATGCAGGCGGAGGCCTTCGCGTTTGAACGAATTTCGTTCGCGTAGTAGACGCCGTGCGTGGAGAAGCCCTTGTTGAGCGCGCGCTTGTCCGCGTTATAGAGCGAAAAGTAGAGCGGGATAGGTATATTTTTCGGGCAGCCTTCGACGCAGTAGCCGCAGGCGGTGCAGGGCACGGCGACCGCTTCGTTGATAATGTCGGCGGCGCGCGCCACGATGTTTTGCTCGTCCGGCGAAAGCGGCTCAAAGTCGCGCATATAGCCGGTGTTGTCAAGGAGCTGCTCCATATCGGACATGCCGCTCAACACCACCATTACGTTGTCAAAGCTTGCGGCGTAGCGCACCGCCCACGATGAGGCGGACATATCCGGGCGGCGCTCTTTGAAAAGTTTATCCGCGGCCTCTGGAACTGAGGCGAGCGTGCCTCCCTTTACCGGCTCCATCACTATCACAGGTTTGTTGTGCTTTAGCGCCGTTTCGTAACATTCCCGCGACTGTATGCTTTCGTTTTCCCAGTCCAAATAGTTGAGCTGGAGCTGCACGAATTCTATTTCGGGGTGCTCGGTGAGTATCCGGTCAAGCAATTTCGCGCCGTCATGATAGGAAAAACCTATGCTGCCTATCTTTCCCTCTTTTTTCTTCTGCAGGACAAATTCAAAGCTGTGCAGTTTTTTGGCAAGCTCAAAGCGCTCCACGCCAAGATTGTGGAGCAGGTAGTAATCGAAATGATCAACGCCGCATTTTTCTAACTGTTCGTCGAATATCCGCCGCTGCTCTTCTTCTGTAGTTATCATCGACATCGGCATCTTTGTCGCCACGGTAAAAGAATCTCGCGGGTGGCGTTTGACGACGGCCTCGCGCAACGCCGTTTCGCTCTTGTATCCGCAGTACATCCACGCCGTGTCGAAATAGGTGAAGCCGCGTTCCAAAAAGGTGTCGGCCATGCGGCACAGCTGTTCGATGTCGATGCTTTCCGCGTCGTTTGGATCGGTGAGCGGAAGGCGCATAAGTCCAAAACCAAGTTTTTTCACAGATATTTCCCCCGTCTGTATGTTTAAGTGTTTTACTTTCCGAAGATGCTTTTTGCGGCGCGCATGTTTTTCACGACGGATACGGCGAATGGGCAGCGGATTTCGCAGGCGCCGCATTCCACACATTCACCCGCCTTGTGCGCGAGGATTGCGTAATGTTCGCGCACAGTTTCCGGCACGGCTTTCTGCGCCTTCGCCAGATTCAGGAACTTCGTGACTGAGGCTACGTCGATGCCAACGGGGCACGGCGCGCAGTGACCGCAGTACATGCAGTGGCCGCGCCAGCTTATTTTCGGCATCGCGGCAAAGGCTGCGGCGTAATCCTTTTCTTCGTCGGCGGCGCTTTCGTAGGCGACGCTTTCCATAAGCTGCCCCGCGCTGCGCGCGCCGGACATTACGGTGGCGACGGCTGGACGCGTCAGCGCGTAGTGGAGGCATTGCAGCGGCGAAAGCGCTACGCCCGCGGGCGAAAGCTCCGCGTCAAGCAGGTCTCCGCCGCCGAAGGCTTTCATCACTGTGATGCCGACGCCCGCCGCGCTGCAATATTCATAAAGTTCCTCGCGCTCTTTGTCCATGTTCACAAGGGGGCGCTCGTAACTTTCGTCGGCCCACAGAGCCTCGCAGTTTTCGTTTGACGGCTGAAGGTCGTAGCAAGGGTTGACGGAGAACATCAGCACCTCGATATGCCCGCTCTTTACCGCCGCAAGCGCGGCGGCGGGGTTGTGGCTGCTGACGCCTATATGTTTTATCTTCCCCCGCGCCTTTAGCCCTTTTGCGTACTCCATGACAGGGCCGTTTTCCACCTCGCGCCAGTCTGAGACGGAATCGACGTAATGTATCATGCCTATCTCCACGCTCTCCAGCGCAAGCCGCTCAAGAAGGTCTTCGAAGCCGGAGCGCACTTCGCCTATCTCGCGCGTCCGCTCGTACTGACCGTTTTTCCAAACGGAGCAGAGGTGCGCCTGTATTATAAATTTATCGCGTCTGCCGGAAAGAGCCTCGCCGAGCATCGAGCGGTACTTCGGGTGCGGCATGTACAGATCGAGGCAGTTGACTCCATTTTCAAAGGCGCAGTCCACCAACGCTTTAAGATGTTTTCCGTCGTTTTCGACAAAGCCTTCGCAGCCCAGCCCTATTTCACTCACCATAAGGCCGGTGCGGCCAAGTTCCCGATATTTCATAGAGTTCGCCTCTTTAATATTTTGATTTAAACGCCGCCTATATCATAGCAGAAAGCGGCGCAGGCAAAAGGCCCGAGAGTTTTCTCCCGGGCCTTTTGCTGATCGTTTGATTTGTTGTTTAATTGTCTGATTGTGCGCCGCTTCGGTTTAGAAGAGGCCGGAGACCTTTCCGCTGGCGTCTACGTCTATGTTGCAGGCGGCGGGGCGTTTCGGCAGTCCGGGCATCGTCATTATGGAACCGGTTATCGGGATGATGAATCCAGCGCCGGCGGAAAGACGCACTTCGCGCACTGTCAGCGTGAAGTTTGTGGGGCGACCCTTTTTGTTCGGGTCGTCCGAGATGGAGGACTGCGTCTTGGCCATGCAGATGAGCAAGCCGTCTTTGCCAAGGTCGTGGATTTTCTTAAGGTCTTTCACGGCTTTGTCTGTGAAGGCAACTCCGTCTGCTCCGTATATCTTTGTGGCGATGGTCTCTATTTTTTCTTTCGGGGAGAGGTTTTCGTCGTAGAGATAGTGGAAGGTGTTCGGCTTATCGCAGGCTTTGATGACTTCCTGCGCCATTTCAAGACCGCCTTCGCCGCCTTTGGCCCAGATGTCGGATTCCACGACGGGAACGCCGAGCTTCGCGCATTTGTCCTGGATGAATTTCAGCTCTTCGGCCGTGTCGGTCGGGAAGGCGTTGAGCGCGACAACTACGGGCAGACCGAAGGAGAGCATGTTTTCGACGTGCTTTTCGAGGTTCGGGATGCCGGCTTCGAGCGCCGCCATGTTAAGCTTGCCGAGGTCTTCTTTCGCGACGCCGCCGTGCATCTTAAGAGCGCGGATGGTGGCTACTATGACGACCGCGTTCGGCTTGAGGCCTCCGAGACGGCACTTGATGTCGAGGAATTTTTCAGCGCCGAGGTCGGCGGCGAATCCAGCCTCCGTGACGAAGTAATCCGCAAGTTTCAGACCGTATTTTGTCGCCATGATGCTGTTGCATCCGTGCGCGATGTTCGCGAAGGGGCCGCCGTGGATGAAGGCGGGGACGTGTTCGAGGGTCTGCACGAGGTTCGGCTTGATGGCGTCTTTAAGGAGCATCGCCATTGCGCCGTGCGCTTCGAGTTCGCGCGCTGTGACGGGTTTGTCGTCGTAGGTGTAGGCGACGATTATGTTGGCGAGGCGCTCTTTGAGGTCTGTGATGTCCTTTGAGAGGCAGAGTATCGCCATTACTTCGGAGGCGACTGTGATGTCGAAGCCGTCTTCGCGGGGCACGCCGTTTGGCTTGCCCCCAAGTCCGATGACGATGTCGCGCAGTGTGCGGTCGTTCATGTCAAGGACGCGCTTTAACGCTATCTTGCGTGTGTCTATGTTGAGGGGGTTGCCCTGCTGCACGGAGTTGTCGAGCATCGCCGCGAGAAGGTTGTGCGCGGAGGTGATGGCGTGGAAGTCGCCCGTGAAGTGGATGTTGATGTCTTCCATCGGCACTACCTGGCTGTATCCGCCGCCGGCGGCTCCGCCTTTTACTCCGAATACGGGACCGAGCGAGGGTTCACGAAGGGCTACGCATGATTTTTTGCCAAGTTTCGCAAGCGCCTGCGCAAGTCCGACGGAGGTCGTCGTCTTGCCTTCCCCCGCAGGAGTCGGGGTGATTGCGGTGACAAGTATCAGCTTGCCGTCTTCGTTATCCTTTACTTTGTCCCAGAGGCCAAAGGATACCTTCGCTTTATATTTTCCGTAAAGTTCAAGATCATCTTCCGAGACGTCCAGTTTTTTGGCGACCTCGACAATGGGCTGCATCTGCGCCTGCTGCGCGATTTCAATATCACTCAGAAAAGCCATTTAAACCAACTCCTGTTATTTTATTTTTTATGACTGGTGACTGTGGGTTCAAACCCACAGCCACCTGTTGATATTCTTGTATTTTATACCATTGGAGCGCCCGATAGCAATATTCTAAATATTGTATAGGGCTATCAGGGCCGTCCGTTTCGACGGTAGTTTGACGCCGCGGGGAATAGGAGTTATCCCAGCAGGTGCGTCTCTATTATCTGGTTCATGTCGAATTTGCGGACGCGCAGAGAGTGGCGGATGACCTCTTCGAGCGCGGCGAGCGGCAGGGGGCCTACAAGCTCCGCGTCGGCGATGCCCACGCCGTAACTGTCGGCGAGGGATTTGATGAGGTCGTAGACCACTGGGATGGGCGTTTTTTCAAAGTTTGTAAGGTTCATCGAGACCTGCACCATGCCGCGCTCTTCAAGCGCAAGTCCGATGGCGCGGCAGTAACGCAGCCCGCCCGTGGAAAAACGCATACGTTTCGCTATCGCCTTCGCTATCTCCAGGTCGTCGGTGCGCAGGTTGACGTTGTATGCGACAAGCGGGAAGCGAACGCCTGTGACGGTGACGCCTGATTTCGGCACGAAGGCGAAGGGGCCTTCGTCGGGACGCCACTCTTCGTTCTGCATTTTTTCACTAAGCGCCTCGTACTGGCCTTTTCTGATGTCGACAAGGTTCTGGCGCGACGGCTTTGTCGCAGCGTCTTCATAGTAGTAGACGGGAACGCCCAGGCCGCCCAGGAATTTTCCGTAGCGGCGCGCTATCTCAAGCGCTTCTTCTTTTTCTACGTTGCGGACGGGCACGAACGGCACGACGTCGACAGCGCCCTGACGCGGGTGGCTTCCATGATGCTGGCTCATGTCTACCTCGGCTACGGCCTGTTTTGTGATGTTCATGGCGCCAGCGAGCACGTCCTCCGGCTCGCCTATCCACGTATAGACGGAGCGGTTGTGGTCCGCGTCGGAGTCAATGTCCATTACCGTGATGTTCGGCGTCGAGGTGAGCGCCTCTGTTATCCTCTGTATCTTCGCTTCGTCTCTTCCTTCGCTTACGTTCAGTTCACACAGCAGTATCTTTGCCATTTTTTTATCTTCCTTTCTGATTGTTTGATCGACTTAGTTGACGGACGCTTTGAGCTGACGCGCGGCTTCCGCAAGTTCCGCGTTGATTTCGGGCGTCTTTATGAGAGAAAGGTTCGCCTCGACGTTGAGCGCCGTGTCGGCAACGGCCATTTTCGCAAGCATGACGCCGGCGTCCATGTCCGAGGCGGCGGCGCCGTTGCAGCGGCCTTCCATCTCTTTGGCTATCTCAAAGACTTTGAGCGCTCTGCGTCCGTTTTCAAGCGGGACTCTCGCGGCCTGTATCGCGGCCTTTTCGACGGCGGCGCGGCGCGCGGCCTTTTCCTCGTCCGTTGATTTGGGCAGCGCGAAAGCCGCCTTTATCCCGAGGAATGACTGCGTGTCCGCCACCGCGCCTTCTTTAAATTCCACGACGTACTTGTCCAGGGTATCCGCTATTTCAAGGTATCTCTCGTCGGTGAGGCCGTATTCTTTGCCAGTTGAGAGGCGCGCCACCATTCCTATGAGGCCGGAGGCCATAGCTCCCGCCACGGCTGAGGCGGAACCGCCGCCAACTGTGAAATCCCTGCTGTCCATTATTTTTTCAAGCACTTCGTAAAACATATCTTTACCTCCAAATAGTTATTCGGCGATGACGCCGTTTTCGACGCTGATTTTGCCGTGTCTTATGACGGCCGACACCGGATTTTCTCCAAGGCGGTAGGCGACGTCTTCGTATGTGGGCAGGTCGAGGATTATTATGTCGGCCTGTTTGCCCGCTTCAAGCGAGCCGATTTTTTCGTCGCGTTTTAAGGCGCAGGCGCTTCCGTAGGTGGCGGCGCGCAGCGCTCGTGCGGGCGTCATGTGGTGTTGGCGGCAGGCGAGGCTTATGATGAAGGGCATCGAGGTGCACCAGCAGCCGGGGCAGCAGTTTGTAGCCATCCCAAGTTCAAGGCCGGCCTCGTACATGGGGCGCGGGTCAAAGAACAACGTGTGGTTGACGGCAAAGTCTATGCCGGGAAGCACTACACCAGTCACTCCGGCGCGGGCCAGTTTTTCAAGCGCCGCCTTCGGCGTGTAGTTGAGATGGTCGGCCGACCACATTTTCATATCGGCGGCAAGGTCTTCTCCGCCTACGTAGGAGTAGGCGCCGGCGTGTATTTTTGGCTCCATTCCGGCGGCGCGTCCCGCGGCAAGTATTTTTTCGCAGTCGTCACGCTCATAATGGCCTTCGTCGCACCAGATGTCGCACGCCTCGGCAAGCCCGCTTTTGCCAGCTTCGGGGATCATTTCGCCGATGAGCATCTCCATGTACGACTGTTTCGTCATGTCGGGGGCCCAGCCGTGAGCGCCCAGGAAGGTGGAGGAGATGTCTATCGGCAGCGTTTCGGCCAGCATTTTATTTATTTTGAGCTGGCGAAGCTCGCCTTCGACGTTCAGGCTGTAGCCGCTCTTGCTTTCAAGCGTCGTCGTGCCGGCTAGTATCATGCGGCGCACGCGGCTTGCGGACTGTTCGTAGAGCACCTCCGTCGGCAGCCCGCGTGTTGCTGAGAGCGTCACCATTATCCCCATCGGGACGCCGCGGCGCGCCAGCTCTTCGAGGTCGTCCGTCTCTATGCGGGCGCAATATTCTTCAACGCGCGTTCCTCCGAACACGGCGTGGGTGTGGCAGTCTACGAAGCCGGGCATCACGACGCGGCCTGAGGCGTCTATTTTCTTCGTCTCAGGGGCCGCGTATTTCATGACCTCTTCTTTTGTGCCCGCGGCAAGTATTTTTTCACCGCAGACGGCGACCGCGCCGCCCGCTACGAGCCCTATGGAGTCGGGCGCGTCTTTTGCGCAGGTGAGGAGCTGCGCCGCGTTTTCTATTATCAGCGTTGCTTTTTCCATGTTATCGCCTTCCGAAATTGACGCAAAGCGTGGGGCCGGTAAATATGGCTCCCACGCTTTGAGGTCTGTCTTATATATTTTCCTTAAGCCTCGGCTTTCGCAAGTTTTCGCTTATGGAAACTGTCGGTCGCGTGAAATTTTTTCAGCTTACAGCTTGTCGCTTCCGTCGGGGCCGAAGGTCACTTTCTCGGCGGGCTCCCACCAGAGAGGAACTTTGATGCCTTCAGGGGTGAGCTTGCCTTTGCCATTCGCTACGTCTTTCGCTGACGTGTATCCGGCCTGAGCGTGGCGGATTACGCCGATCCCTGAGTCGACCGTCATGGCTACTTCGAGGCGCACGTCGGCGTCCGCTGTGCCGTCCGCTATCTGGGTCACCCCTGTGTGTACCGCTTCACCCATTGAGTAGTTGGCCTGTATCGCGATAAGGTCGCACATGCCGCAGGCGTTGAGAAGACCGTTGAGCATCGGCCAGTCGGAGATGAGGTCGCCGCCGTCGGGCATTCTTTCTGATTCAAATGTGGGGTTGACGATCGAGCCGGAGTCAAGGTTGTCGCGTGAGAAGGCCACGGGGCCCTTTATCTCGCCCTTCTTGATCAGGTCGTTGACCGCAAGCGCAAACTTCTTTCTCTGACCGAAGCCCATGTAGCAGATACGAGCGGGGAGCGCTTCGATGGGAAGATGTTTGCTTGCGAGCGGGATCCAGCGGCCGACCACGGGGTCGTCTCCGAAGAGTTCCATTGCAAGTTCGTCCGTCCTCTTAAGGTCTGACGCTTCGCCGGAGATGCAGGTCCAGCGGAAGGGTCCGCGGCCTTCGCAGAAGAGCGGGCGGATGTAGTCGGCTACGAACGCGGGCAGTCTCATCGCTTCCGCCTCGGGGAATCCGGCGTCGCGGCATTCCTTGCGGATGCTGGTGCCGTATTCAAACACGGGCACGCCCTTGTCAAGGTACTTGAGCATTACGGCGAGCTGGCGCTTCATTGTCTCGCGGGCGAGAACAAGGTATTTGTCCATGTCGGCGTTGCGGAGTTCGCGCGCCTGGTCGGGGGTGTAGCCTGACGGGATGTAGGACACGGGGTCGTGGCAGGGGCACATCTCGGTGAGGACGTCGGGCATGAATCCGATCTCATAGGCGTGCTCGAAGCAGTCCGCAGCGTTGCCGACTACGCCGAATGAGCGCGGTGTCTTGGAGGCTACATGCGCCTTCGCTTTTTCGATGGCTTCGTCAAGCGAGCCGACTATTTCGTCGAGGTAATCTTTTTCAACGCGGCGCTCGAGGGTCTCGATGTCAGCATCGACTACGATCGCGACTCCGCCGTGCATCTTCATTCCCCATGTCTGGTTGCCGCCCATGCCGCCCGCGCCCGCCGTGAGGAGGATGCGGTTTTCCATGCTGCCGTTGTAGTGCTTGATGCCTACTGCGGCCAGTGTTTCAAATGTTCCTTCGATAACGCCCTGGGTGCCGATGTATTCCCACGGAGCCGCTGTGTACTGGGCGAATATTGTGAGGTTCTTCGCTTCGAGGTCATAGAATGTCTCCCATGAGGGACGCATGAAGTTTGTCGTAGCCATTACAACGACGGGAGCGTATTTGTGCGTTTTGAATACGGCGACGGGCATACCGGACTGTACGACAAGCGTCTCGTCGTCTTCGAGTTCTTTGAGGCTCTTTACGATTGCGTGATAGGATTCCCAGTTACGCGCGCATTTGCCGTTTCCGCCGTAGATGATCAGCTTTTCAGGATGCTCCGCGTTCTCCATGTTGTTTTCGAGCATACGGAGGATCGTCTCCTGACGCCACCCTTTGCACCTCAATGTGTTTCCGCGCTGCGCCTTTACCTCATAAAGAATTTCTGCGTTGCCTGCCATAAAAAACATCTCCTTTTTGTTATTAAGTGCCGTAACACGTATTTGTAAGTTGATGTTTATATAATAAACGGCCCCTGTCAAAGAATCGTCACCGTTAAAAGACGGCGGAGGCGGCCATTTGATGAAAGAGGCGCTGTTTTTGATGATAATTTAATGGTATGAAGGCGGCGGCTTTCGCGTCACGAAAAATGACGAAAAGCCGCCGCCTGATGGCTGTATGATAGCGTCTGTCTAAAAAACTATTCCGTTTTGTCTTCCGTAAGCCCGAATTTTTCGCAAAGCGTATTCACGCGGTGCGGGACGGACATCTTGGTGTAAATGGCGACGGCCTCTCTCGCGTATTCTTTTGCCGTGCGCTTTAATATATTGCAAAACTCCGGGGGAAGCGCGCCTTCTTCAAACATTTTGGCGAGGCAGGCTTTTGCCATCGCGTGCGCCGCTATCCACGAATGTTTTCTTATCGGCTCTGAGAGCAGCTCGCCTATCTCAAGCGAACGGTAGGCCTCTTCATAGCGCCCTTGCAGGCCATCCGCTATTGATTTTAGGCTGTAGAGTATCGAGCCGCAGCGGCCTCCCTGACATTTTTCAAATATCTCAGCGCCTCTGTAGATATTTTTATAGAACATCTCCATGTCGCCAAGATCGAGCGCCACGTCGGCGAGGTGCGCGTGGAAGTGGCTGCATCCCCAGAAGAGCCCGCTTTCTTCGCATGTTTTGATACAGCGGTCAAAATGTTTGACGGCCTCTTTGAAATTGCCCTGCCATTGATAGTTCTCGCCGATGTAGCATTCCGCGGCCAGGATGCTCAGCGTGTAGCGCTTGCCCAATATCGCCTGTTCTTCAAATATCTCCATTGAACGGCGAAGCACTTTTTCAGATTTTTCATAATCGCCTTTGATTTGAAAGGCGACGCCTATGTACCGAAGAGCTATGCCCATGTATTTTTCGCGTTCGTCGTCTTTTGCCGCGCGCAGCATTTCACGGGCGTTGCGCATCAGCATCTCGGCGTTGTCCGTTTGAAGGAAGAAGTGCCCCATGTGCGAGAGGACGTGTATGTAGATGCTGCTGAAAGAATGTTCTTTGGCCATCTTCTGCGCGCGGTTTAAGAATATCCGCGCCTTTTCATATTCTCCCCAGCAGATGAGATAGCCGCCGCAAAGCTCTAGGTAGGCCGTCTCCATTTTCAAGACTTCTTCTTTGTTGTAGGCGTTTATCGAGGAGCGTATCTCAGAGAGCAGGCCGTTCATCTCTTCCATCTTTTTTTCTGTGTCGCGCCTGTCGTGATACGGGTGCGAGCAGGAGTAGAGCACGTCGTCCTGGACGAGCGGGAATAGGTCGTGATTGAGCGTGATATCGAATATCATTTCGCGCAGATGCTGCGCAAGCACCATTTCGGGCATCCCGGCCTTTGTGTAGTGGTATGAGAGCATGGAGCTGAGCGCCGGGTCCCATTTGCGCGGGGAGTACTGCCGGTTGAGCAGTTCCGCAGCTTTTTTATGGTATTCGCAGAGTTTGAAGCCGGGAATGGCTCCGTAAACGCATTCGCGCACTTTAGCGTGGCTGAATGTGACGCAGGCTCCGGTTTCTATGCTCTGTATCTCTTTTATAAGTTTTTTGTCAAGCAGCTCCTCCGCGGCGGCGTATATCTCGGAGATGGGCTCGTTCATCATTTTCGCGATGGAGGCGATGGAGGCGCCGGCGCTAAATACGGAAAGTATCCGCAAAAACTCGCGCGGCTTTTCCGTGATCTCGCCAAAACGCGCGAGCATGACGCCGCCCAGCCCCGCGCCGGACAGCTCCGCGGCGGAGTTGGCCTTCAGCGTTTTGACCATCTCGACGATCATAAGAGGGATGCCTTCGGATTCTTTGAAGAAAAAATCTTCGGATTTGGAGGCCAGAAGTTTTTTATCAAGGAAGCGGCTGCAAAATGACCGCGTTTCTTCTTTGTTGAGCGGAGACAGCGGAATGTGCAGAAAATCTATGGCGCCCGCGTCCTTCAGCCGTGTAAGTATCCGAAGCGCGTAGGCGCTGCTTTCGGGGCGGCTTGTGATAAAGATGGTGGACGGCTTTGAGAGGGCGCTTATAAAGACTTCGAGCATCTCCGCTGATTTTGTGTCAAACCAGTGCAGGTCCTCCATTACGACGACGGGGCGCCGCGCGCCGGCCGCGTGGCAGACGAGTCGGCTCACCGCGCGCCCGACTATTATCGGGGTGCGTTCTGAGAGTATCACCGAATCGGCGTTGTAGACGACCCTGCGGTTTGCGAGAAAGTTTGGGAAGACTCCGGCCATGAGAGCCAAGTTGACGCCGCTTTCCTCCATTGACGCATCGGAGCAGAAAAGCGCCGTCTGGGATACGAGGCTGCTCCATGAGGAGTACGGATAGTTGAGGCCGGCCTCGTAGGATTTTGTGGCGAGCGTGATGTGCGTGCGCTGGTCAAGGCATGAGGTCATTTTGTTCAGCAGCGAGCTTTTGCCTATCCCAGCCTCGCCGTCTATGAAAAAGACCTGCGTCCTGCCGCCCTCTTTTTCGAGGTTTTCGAGGATGAGGCGCTGTTCATCTTTTCTGCCGACAAAGAAGGTATCCGGCGAATCTTCCGCGGTTCCAGCCTCCGATGAGGCGTTCAGCAGAAACATTCTTTTATAATAGTCCTCGGCGCGGGACGAGGGGGCAAGTGCCAGCTCCTCCGCGAGTTTTCTTTTGTATTCGCGAAAGAGCGTGCTTGCCTTGGCCGCGCCCCGGCGCGTGAAATAAAGCTCCATCAGTTCAAGAGTAGAGTCTTCGTCGTACGGATCGACCGTCACAAGCAGCTCAAGCGAGCTTTCGAGATCGTCTTCGTTCTGCGCGTCATAACAGGCGGTTATGCGCGCCTTTAATTTTTCGCACAGACGCCGCTTATACATTGATTTCGCGTAAAGCAGCCAGTTGCCGAAGTCTGGACATTCCGGTATGTCGAAGCCGCGCAGAAGCTCGTCCGCTACGCCGCACGGCAACTCCTCGTTCACGTCGGCTATCTTGTCTATGACGTCCATGTCGCAGGCGGCGCCGGTCATGGAGACGTTTCTTCTGTCGGAACTTATGCAGTCCTGTGGGAAATACTGCTTTAAGAGGTAGAGGGCGTTGCGGAAGTTGTTGTAGGCGGAGTTTTCGTCCTTCGCCCCCCAGAATATGGAGGCAAGCTTTTCTCTTCCCGCCTTCCCCTCCACCGCGAGATAGTAAACGATGGCCTCAGCTTTTTTAAGAGGGAGGTGAAGCTGTTGTCCGTCTATCTCTATTGATGGAGCTCCTATCACTTTGATTTTAAGATCCATTTTTCCACCCTCTTATACAGTTTAATACAATTATTAGACCTTATTTCAAAGACATGCTTCTATGCTTCGCTTTAAATTACATTATTGCCTGACTTATATTTTAAACGATATATGCCATTTAGAAAATACTCTAACAACAACAAAAGCGGGCGGCCCTTTAGCGGGCCGCCCGCGCGAAACGACTTGCGCCGCTTTAGTTTTTTATTATTTGAGCGCGCCAGTCGCCGCTTCCACCGCGCTAAGCAGCGTTTCGTCGGCGATGAGCTGAGCCGCTTTTTTCTGATCCTTGTAGAAGACTCTGTCCTCTTCCATGAAGTCTACCGCGTCGCGGATGACTTTGTAGGCCGCCGCTGTGCCCTTGCCGAGCTTTCTCTTTTCCTGAAGGTCGAGCGCCTGCGCCGCGCACATAAGCTCTATCGCAAGCACCATGCGCACGTTCCCAAGTATCTGGGCCGCCTTGCGCGCGCCGATAGTTCCCATGCTGACGTGGTCTTCCTGACCGGCCGACGTCGGGATGGAGTCGACGCTTGACGGATGAGCAAGCACCTTGTTTTCGGAAACGAGCGCCGCCGCCACATACTGCGGGATCATGAAGCCGCAGTTTATCCCGCCGTGCTTCACGAGGAAGGCCGGCAGTCCGTGGTTGAGCGCAGGGTCTATCAGTTTGGCGACGCGGCGTTCGGAGATATTTCCCAGCTCCGATATCGCGATGCCGAGCGTGTCCGCGGCTATCGCCATCGGCTGCCCGTGGAAGTTTCCGCCGGAGAAGACGTCGCCTGTGTCCACGAGGACGATGGGGTTGTCCGTAACGGCGTTTATCTCGTTGTCGACCACGGAGGCGACGTAATCTATCGCAAGGCGGCTCGCGCCGTGTATCTGCGGAATGCAGCGCACCGAATAGGAGTCCTGCATACGAAGCTCGCCCTGTTGTGTCATATATTCGCTGCCATCGAGGAGCGTCAGCATATTTTCAGCAACGTCGCTCTGTCCGGAATGTTTGCGGACGGCCTGAATGCGGTGGTCGTAGGCGTTGATGATGCCGCGCAGCGATTCCGCCGTGAGAGCGCCAATGATGTCCGCCGATTTTTTCAGCACCTGCGCGTCATAGAGCGCGTGCGCCGCGACTGAGGTCATGCACTGCGTGCCGTTAATGAGCGCGAGGCCCTCTTTCGCGCGCAGTTCAATGACTGGGATGCCAGCGCGCTTCATCGCTTCCGCGCCTTCAAGCACCTCTCCTTTATATTCGGCCTCGCCGAGGCCGAGCATCGGGAGCACCATGTGGGAGAGCGGGCAGAGGTCGCCGCTTGAACCGACGGAGCCTTTTTCGGGGATGACTGGATGCACGCCTTCGTTGAGCATAGCAAGCATCGTCTCTATGACGACGGGGCGCACTCCCGAGAAACCGTTCAGCAGCGAGTTGGCGCGCATGACGAGCATCCCGCGCACGACGTCGGTCGGCAGAGGATCGCCCACGCCGGCTGCGTCGGCCAGAATGAGCTTTATCTGAAGAAGGTTTATCTCATCTTCGGCGATAGCCACGTCAGAGAATTTTCCAAAGCCGGTGTTGATGCCGTACATCGGACGTCCGCCCGCGACAAGCTTCTCCACCAGAGCGCGTGATTTTTTGACATCCTCCATAGCGGCGGCGCATGCAGAAACAGAAGCGCCCTTTCTCGTTATCTCTATAAGAGTGTCAAGCGTCAGATCCTTACCGTTCAGTACAATATTCATCGTTATTTCTCCCTTCATTGATTAAGCCCCCCGGCAAAACCTATGACGAATCTTAGAAATCGCTTACATTATAAAACAAAAGATGCAAACTGTTGTACATTTCTTATTTTCCTACTTTTCCATCAAATCTCCATCAAAAAAAGAAAGCGCCGCGTCAAAGTGAATAAAAGAGCTTTGATATTTTTCTAATACCCACCGCCTATCCTCCATATATAAGCAAGCCCCCCTCGTTGGAACCTTTTA
>JAVVPF010000022.1 GCA_036655895.1 Cloacibacillus sp.
GGTATCTTTTTGAATTCGCGCCCGTGTCCGCGCGGCGTGGAGTCGATTTCGCCTTTGCCGGCAGCACCGGCGGCTCCTCGCGGCGTTTTTCCGGCGCCATGTCCGTTTTAGTCAGCGAATAGGCCGGTTCGTCAAAGGGTGCGGAATCTCCCTCTATCGTCTTTCTGCGAAGCTGCCCGCAGGCCGCGTCTATATCGGCGCCCTGCTCCGAGCGTATCTCCGTCTCAAAGCCCGCGGTCTGAAGCACGCTGCGGAATTTCAGCACGTCTTCGGACTTAGGTTTTTCATAACGGCCGTCGACTGAGTTGTAGGGGATGAGGTTGACGAAGGAATGTATGCCCTTCAAATAACGCACGAGAGCGCGCGCGTGGTCGAGGCTGTCGTTCACGCCGCCAAAGAGCGTGTATTCTATTGATATGCGGTCGCCGGTCGCGTCCTGGTATTCCTGCATCGCCGTGCGGAGCTGGTCTACCGGGTAGCTCTGGTTGACCGGCATGAGGAAGCTGCGCAGTTCGTCGTCCGCTGCGTGCAGCGAAACGGCGAGGCGCACTCCAAGGCCGGACTGGGCGAGAGCCTTGATGCCGGGGATGACGCCGGAGGTTGAGATCGTGATGTGACGAATGCCCAGATTTCTCATCTTCGGGTCGTTCAGCATTCTGACGGATTTCAGAACGGCGTCGGTGTTCATGAACGGTTCGCCCATTCCCATGTAGACGACGTTGTTGACCTCGCGTCCGGCCCTTTTTTCGATAGCGAGCACCTGCCCCGCTATCTCGCCTGCGGTAAGATTGCGCACGAAGCCTGAGAGGCCCGTTGCGCAGAATGTGCACTGGAGGGGGCAGCCTACCTGCGTGGAGATGCAGGCGGTGAGGCGTTCGCCGTATTTCATGAGCACGGATTCGACGGAGTTGCCGTCGGCGAGCTGCAAGAGGAACTTGCGCGTGCCGTCCGAGGAGCGCTGCTCGCGCACGATTGACGGATAGTGGACGTTGACCTTTTCGTCAAGCTTCGCGCGAAGTTCTTTTGAAAGGTTCGTCATGCCCTCTGTGTCGTCTGTGTGCTTCTGCCAGAGCCACTGACATATCTGGTCCGCTCTGAATTTGGGTTCCTGAAGGCCCTTTTCAAGGTATTCCTTCCACTCGTCGCAGTTCATATCTAAAGCGTATCTTTTTTCTGCCATAATTATTAACCTCGTTCTTATTTTCTTAATAACAGTTTAGCAGTTATTGGGGTTAAATGGCAATGTGCAATACACATAAATGATGGAGCTATTATTTTATGAAAGGGGCGTCCGCTCTAGTCCGTTATTATTTCGCGAAACCGCCTGTGCTGCCAGAGCCACTGTCCGGGGTTTTCCCTTATCATTTTTTCGTAGGCTTCGTTCATTTTCTTTGTGAGATATAGTATCGCGTCGTCGCGCTTCATGCCGACGGGATGGGCTATTGGCTCTTCGGCGCGTATTTTGAATTTAAAGGGCGCAAGCCGCTGTGTAAAGAACGGGATCATAGGCGCTCCGGTGAGCACAGAAAAGGCCGCGGGGCCGCATACCGTGGAGGTTGGCTCTCCAAAGAACGGGATCATTTCGCCCTCTCCGCCGCCGTGCTGGTCTCCTAAAGCGCCGAATATGTTATTGCGCCGCAAAAGCGAGACTACGCGCATCATGTTTTCTTCTTTTGAGATGGTGCGCAGGCCGGAGCTTCCGCGCAGCGTCTCGATAAGCTCCTTCATGAACGGGCTGTCGGAATGACGCACGATGCCGTAAAAAGGGTAATGACGGGCGAGCCAGGCCGCGGAAAATTCCCAGCTCCCAAGGTGGGCCGAAAAAACGACTGCGCCCCGGCCCGCCGCAAGCGCTTCGTCGATGCGCTCCATGTGCTCGCATTCGACGGCCATGCGGTCGATGAGCGATGGGTCTTTCTGCCACGCGAGCATCTCGACGCCGGTCCATATCATGCTCTCGCATGAGGACGAAAATATCGCCGCGCGCTCCTGTCTGCTTTTTTCTGGAAAGCAGAGCGCGATGTTCCGAAGCGCGATGTCTTTTCTGACGCCGGAGAGCCTGAGAATGGGTATGATGAGCCCGGCCAGAGCGTTTGCGCTCCAGCCCGGCTTTATTTTGTGTGCGAATGCGAGAAAGGCCTTTACTTTTTTATCCATGATCTGTGAATAACAAAAAGCGGCCCGTGACTGGGCCGCCTTTTGTTTTATTTCACTTTCAGCAGACGGAAGTCCTTCTTGCCTACGTTGAGCTGAAGATAACGGCCCGAAAGAAGGTCCGCCTCCGTCACCACACGTCCGGCGTCCGTCAGTTTTTCGCCGTTGAGGTAGGCGCCGCCCTCTTTTATCTTTTTCTTCGCGTTGCCCTTTGAGTCGCAGGCTCCGCAGAGGACGAGCAAGTCTGTGACGCCGTTCGTCTCCGCTATGTCCGCTTCGGCGCAGGGTATCTCTTCGGAGAGGGTGTCCAGCACCTCGGCCGCCGCCTCTTTGATGTTCATCTCGCCAAAGAGCACGGCGCTTGCCTCGCGCACGCGCTCGGCCGCCGCCTCTCCATGGACGCGGCAGGTCATCTCCCAGGCAAGCTCCTGCTGGGCGCGGCGCAGATGGGGAGCCTTTTCGTGTTCTTCAAGCAGAGCTTTTATTTCGTCAAGCTCCCTGAAGGTAAACAGCTTGTAAAGTTTTTCGAGATCTTTGTCATCGACGTTTATCCAGAACTGGTAGAACTTGTAGACGCTTGTGCGCTTTGAGGAGAGGTAGACCGCTCCGCTCTCGGACTTGCCGAACTTCTGACCCTGCGAGTTGAGCAGCAGCGGGAAGGTCATGCCGTAGCACTGGCCGCCGGATTTTTTGCGCGTAAGATCCATGCCGGCTATGATGTTCACCTGCTGGTCGTTGCCGCCCATTTGCAGCGTGCAGCCGTATTCGTTGTAGAGGTGGTTGAAGTCGAAGGCCTGAAGCAGTATGTATGAAAGTTCCGTGTATGTTATTGATTTGTCCGGGTCAAGCACGCGGCTTCTCACATATTCGCGGTTGACGAGGAAGCTGACAGGGAAGAATTTTCCTGTGTCGCGCAGGAACTCTATGAATCTTTCGTTTTTGAGCCAGTCGTTGTTGTTGACCAGCATCGCGCTGTTTTCGCCGCTGTCAAAGTTCAGGAAGTGGCGCAGCTGGCCCGCTATGCAGGAGACGTTGTGCGCGATAAGATCCTCCGAGAGCAGGTTCCTCTCCGAGTTTTTGCCGGACGGGTCGCCGATGCGTCCCGTGCCGCCGCCCGCTATCGCGATGGGGCGGTGTCCCAGCCGCTGGAGCCACGCAAGCCCCATGATGGCCACGAGGTTGCCGACATGCAGGCTGTCCGCGCTTGGGTCAAATCCGATGTAGCCCGTCACCATATTGTTTTTGAAGTGCTGCTGAAGCTCTTCATCGTGGCTGCTCCATTCTACGAAGCCGCGCTCTCTCAAGACCTGTAGTGCGTTTGTGTACATCTAAAAACCCTCCAGATTTATTGAACCGCCGACCGTAACGCAGCGTCGCTGCTGCGCCTTAGGCCGGCGGAATATTGACAAATTATCGCCGCTTGCGCTATTTGGACGATTTATACCAGTTGATGCGGCCTGAAAGCGGCTCTTCCCATACGATGAGCACGCGGCCCATTTTTTTGAGCACGCTTCCGAAGGAGTCTGTTATGCCCTGGTCGAATGGCGTCAGCTTCATCTCCGGCTGTATAGGCTCCGGCTGTTCCGCGTCGGCCTCAGGCTGCTCCGGATAGTTTTCGTCGTAAGTTCCTTCCGCACCGTCGGCTATGCCCGCGTCCTCTGAGTCCTCGTCGTTCAGGAAGCTGCTCATCTTCGTCATCTCAGATAACGCGCCTCCGATGCGCGGCAGGTCGGCCAGCATCCAGCCTACTACAGCCTCGTCGTCTTTCAGGAAACGGCCCAGGCCGTCCTTCATGTTCAGCGACGAAGGCGTCGTGAGGCCGAAGACCGCGATGTTGTCACGGCCCGCGCCGATGACCGAGAAGGGCAGATTTGTAGCGCCGCCCGCGGTGAAGCCGGCAAGAGGCTTAGGCTCCGCGCCGAAAAACAGGTTCTTCCAGAAAGAGGAGATCAGCCTGTTCATCAGGTCGGGCTTTCCCGAAAGTTCCACAAGGAAGCCGGGAAGGGAGAACCACAGTATTCTATTCTGACCGCCCAGGGAAAATATCGTTTCCCCTGAGAGTATCTCGCGTATCTCTGCGTCGTTCATTTCAAGGTTTTCGGCTATCTCGCCCAGCGAGCTGAACGGGAACGGCCAGTCCTGTGGCGCGCCGTCAAGCGGCGGCAGCACTATTCCCATTGAAAGCAAAAGCGGCTCGGGGATTATGCTGTTTGCCGTGTCCCATTTTTTGACCTTCATGTTGGATTTGAGGTAGCTTTCGACGAGGCTCGGCAGTTTGACCAGGCGCCAGCGCACCTCGCCCGCAGGGTCGCTCGCGTTTTTCTTGTCGGTATCGCGCCATGCCGCCTCGACCGTGATCGGGAACTTGTATTGCGAGTTGACAGTAGCCGCCCCTCCGTCGGATATTTCTATGTGCCCCGGCCAGCTCCGTTCGTCGGACCATTTCTTGCCGCCCAGCCCGTCGGACGAATTTTTGCCTACCGCGATCATGCGCTCCAGCACTCCAAGCTCCGCCGCCATGAGGACGTTTTTGCCGGCCACGGTGTAATAGACCGGAGAGCTCATAGAGCCGGACTCGATCGCCATTATTTTTGAATCGTTCTCACGGCGCACCCTCGCTCCGCGAAAAACTGCGGCGAGGCTTTTGGGCAGCTCGCCCTTTTTGAGCTTCGACGTCTCCGCGTCCGGGAAGCGGAACGAACAGAAGACCTCAGTGGTCTCATCTGCGCCGTTCTGCACCAGCATCCCGACCTCCTTCGCGTAGGAGGCGGCGGCAAGCAGCGCGTTGCGAGGCGTCCCTTCTTTGAGCAGCGCATAGATACCGTCTGTGAGCATCGCGGAGACCGGCTTAGGATAGCTGTATTCTTTTGTCTCTATGACCAGATAGGGCTTCGTATCGTCCGGCTTTGGTATCGCGGAAAGGACGCCAGACGAACTCCAGAAGCACCAAGTCAGTACGGCGGCAATTAAAATGACCGCCGCGGCTCCTGCCCCACAGGCAATTTTAACCTTGGTATTCATGCCGCATCCATCCTTATCTTTTTCGCGCCGCTCAGGCGTCGTTACCGTCTTTATTCCGGCGGCCGTCCTCCGGCCCCGGCCCTCTATTGCGCCTTACTGTCGTTTTATTATTCTATTTTCGCTCACAGCCGCGGCCGTTTCAAGCAGTATTCTTGCAGAAACGAGCAGCGGCATTATGTTATTATACTGCTCTTCGTTCTTTATAAGCACTTCTTCCATTTCAAGAGTACGCGCCGATATGGCCCCAAGCGTGCGTTCCACATCCTGCGGGTCTATATGGATGCGGTCCAGGATGCGCTGCGAGATTATCGGCATCGCCGTCTTTGCCGAAGGTGCAGCCGCCACGCCAAGCTCTATCGTGTCGCCTATCGCCGGCACCTGCGCCGCGTAGCCTTTGTCCTTCAAGCCCAGTGCGAGGGACTGCGCGGACTTCGGTTCGCCGTGGACCACGATAAAACGCGCCTTCTTCGGAAAATGTCCGGCCCATTCAAGCAGGTCGTCGCGGTCGGCGTGCGCGGAAAATCCGTTCAGCGTGTGGAACTGCGCCTTGACGGAGATCTCCTCGCCCGCTATGCGGACGGTCTTCGCTCCGTCGACGAGACGGCGGCCCAGCGTGCCGTAGGCCTGATAGCCCACGAAGAATACGTGAGTGTCGTTTTTAAAAAGGTTGTGTTTTAAGTGGTGCATTATGCGGCCGCCGGAACACATGCCGCTTCCGGCAAGGACTATGCCTTCGGCCTTTTCGTTGATGGCGCGCGACTGTTCGGGAGTGCGCACGTAGCTGAAGCCGCGGGGCTCGAACGGATCTTCATTGTTGTTCAGCATGTCTTTTAATTCGCGCGAGAGCAGGCCCACATATTTAGAATATATCTCCGTCGTCTTGACGCCCATCGGAGAGTCGAGATAGATGGGGCCCATGCGCAGGCCGGGGAGTTTTTTCTGGAGCAGCGTAAATTCATAGAGCATCCGCTGCGCGCGGTCCACGACGAAGGTCGGCACGAGCACTTTGCCGCCGTACCGTATCGCCTCTTCCATGGCGCTCTGAAATTCGGCGCGCGTATCCTCAAGGGATTTATGGAGGCGGTCGCCGTATGTGGATTCTATTAGAACGTAGTCAGCCTCTTCGAGGATGACGGGTGGTTTTTCTATTACGCCGTCAAACGGGCCGAGGTCTCCCGAAAAGACGACCTTGACCGTTTTTTCCGGCATATTTTCCGGGCCGTCGACCTTATCCGTTATCCATGTTTCTATTATGGCGCTTCCCAGTATATGGCCCGCCTCGCGAAAACGCACCTTAAGCCCGGGGAGTATCTGCGTTATCTCGTCGTAATGCATTGCGGAGCGATGGCCTAAAGTATCTTCAACGTCTTGTTCAGTGTAGAGCGCGACGACCGGAGGCAGGCCCTTGCGCGCGTTTTTGCGCGTGCGCCATTCGGCGTCCTCCTGCATGATGTGCGCGGAGTCGCGAAGCAGTATCTCAATGAGCTGCGACGTGGCGTCCGTGCAGTAAACTTTTCCTTTGAAGCCCTGTTTGACCAGAAGCGGTATCCTTCCGCTGTGGTCGATGTGCGCGTGGGTGAGAAGAAGTGCGTCTATCTCCGCTGGATTGTAAGGCAATTGCTCGCTTTCGTGCCTATCTTCGTCAGCGCCTTGATGTGCGCCGCAGTCGACAAGCACCTTGTAACCGGATGTTTCTATCATATAATTGGATCCGGTAACTTCACCGGCAGCGCCGAATATTCGAAGTCTCATTTTTCCGCCCGGAGGCTCCCACCTTTCAAAGCATCAAATAGTAGCACAAATACATCTCTATTCTACACTTTGTGACGGTACTTCACAACTTGTAATTGTGCCAAATCCAGGCTTTGAATCAATTATCAGAGTCCCCCCCGCAAGCCTGATGCGCTCTTTCATATTTGAGAGGCCTCTGTGCCCGTGGATGCGGAGTTCCTTTACATCCTCCGGCATCGTGAAGCCTGAGCCGTTGTCCTCGATGCGCATCAAGATAGCGTTGTTCCTTCGCTCAAGAAGCACCGAGATAAGCGTTGAATTGCCGTGATGCACGGAATTATTTATCGACTCCTGCGCCACGCGGTAAAAGGCGAGGCAGAGCGGCAGCGGCAGGATGTTTTCTTCATATTCAAGGTCGTCCACTATCTCCAGATCTATCTTTACGCCAAGCTGCACCGACATCCGGTTGCAAAGCTCCTGCAATGAATGGGCGAGGCCCAAGTCGAGCCACGGCGGCGTCAGGTTGTTGCAGAACTCGCGCAGCTCCTTCACGCCTATCATCGCGACCTTTTCAGCGTTGTCGAGGCTCGCCATTATCTGCTGGTTGCCGTCCACTTCAAGCTCGAGCAGACGCAGGCGCTGCACGAGCGCCGTCACGTCCTGGAGCGGCCCGTCGTGTATCTCGCGCGAGATGCGCTCGCGTTCCTCTTCCTGGGCCTTGATGATATCCGTGACGTAATCGCGAGAAAGCTGCTCCTTGTCTATCGCAGACTGAGCGAGCACTACAAAGGTAGAACGAAGCTGCTGGAGCTCCGGCACCGCCTCCGGAGCCTCTTCGGCTGGCAGCTCGTATCCGAGGCGCAGCGAAGAGACCTCGTCGTCAAAATCTCTGAGCGGCAATATGACTTTTTCATAAAGAAGATAGATGGCAAGTATCATAAAGACCGCCATCAGCCCCATGACGAACGGCCAGACGCTTACGAGCAGCACCATAGGGCCGAACAGCTTCTGCCACTGCACGGCCGCTACGATATATAAACGTTCCGATGGGATGCGGTAGGTCATGCCTGTCAGGTAGTTGCCGCCGGAGACGCGTATCTTGACGGGCGCAAGCGCGTTGAAGTCGGCGGCGTGCTCCATCAAAAGATTCACCTGCCCGGGAGTGCCGTAGACGAGGTCTCCGTCGTCCTGAACGACGACGAAGATCCCGGGAAGGTTCATTTCGCTGAGCAGCGAGGCCATCGTGTTTATATCGCGCGCGACAGGCACCTTTTTTGCGCCGGCTTTGACGATGCTCCACTTTTTTGAATCGAGCCGGGCGGCCACGCTGTCTACAAGGTTTTGAACGTAGCTGCCCGAAATGGACTCCATGCTGCTCTCAAACTGGTCGTATATGATCCACGCGAAAAACAGCGCCATCATAGTAGGCGTCAGAAGAGCGAATATCAGCTTGTACAGGAGTCCCTTTTTTTTCATTTAATCAAGAAGCTCCTCCATGGTCACTATGCCGTATTTCAATGAAAGCAGCATCGCTTCCGTCTTATTTTTCGCGCCGAGCTTGTCGTAGATGGAGGCAAGATGCGTCTGCACCGTGCGTTCGCTGATAAAGAGCTGCGTCGCTATCTCCTTGCCGGAAAGTCCGCGCGCCGCAAGCAGAAGCACTTCGCGCTCGCGCACCGAGACTGGTTCTGGAACGAAATCTTCGCCGTCCTCTACGGCGTTCGCAACATCGCTGTCAAGATAAAAACCGCCGCGTGCCGCGATGCGGATGGCGCGGGAGAGAGTGTCCATCGTCGCGGTCTTCAGCACATAGCCGCGCGCGCCGGCGCGCAGAGCCGCCATAACGTACTGATTTGAGTCGTATGAGGTGAGCATGAGGGAGGCCGTCGGTATGCCGGCTTCCTTGACCTTGCGCGCAAGAGCGATGCCGTCAAGCCCCGGCATCCTGATGTCAAGCAGCGCTATCTGGGGCCTGTGCGTCTGGATGCCGGCCCATGTCGCGTTTCCGTCGGCGTACTCGCCCACAATGGTGAAGTCCGGCTCCTTTGAAAGATACCCTTTGATGCCCTCTCTTGTAAGCGGATGGTCGTCAGCAAGAATTATCGAAATAGACATATCGTTGGTGCTCCCTTCAGTTTTATATTATAGTATTAGTTTGCAACAAATATTGCGGTAAAAATCACTCTGTAAAAATATCCGCGGGAAGTTCCGCGGGGTCGACATAGACGCACTCGACGCCGGATTCCGCCATGATGGCGCGCGCCAGTTCGTCAGGATACGGATGTAAGAAGAAAACTTTTCTGCACCCGGCGTTTATCAGCGCCTTCGTGCAGTAGACGCACGGCTCGTGCGTGCAGTAAAGCCACGAATCCGCTGTAGAGGTGCCAGCGATGGCGGCCTGGGCTATCGCGTTTATCTCCGCGTGAGAGCCGCGGCAGATCTCATGGCGGCAGCCGGAGGCGATGCCAAGCGTCTCACGCAGACAGCCCGCCTCGTCGCAGTGCGTCACTCCACGCGGTGCGCCGTTGTAGCCGGTGCTCAATATCTGGCGGTCACGCACGAGCACCGCGCCCACTTTGCGGCGCAGGCAGGTGCTGCGGCTTGCCGCCACGCGCGCCATAAGCAAAAAATATGTATTCCAGTCAGGACGCTCTTTCATGCGATCGCTCCCCGCAATAGGTCTGATGTAAGGGAAAATACTAAGCTGATATATCAATAGGAGCATATCATGCTGACCCTTCGCTTAGTAATAATATCCCCTGCAACGATTATATAATCTATAATTCTTTTGTCTCTTTTTAAACGCAAAAATACCTATAAATTTTATGAATTAAGCAGTTTTCGCAACGATAATTTATTAGTCTGCGATAATTTATGGCAGAATAAGAAAATATTACCCCGTTTATCGCATGCAGTGCCTCTCTGCCGCGGCTGCAAAGCGATAACAAGGGCCAGTTTGCCGCGCCCATCCGCTTTTTTGATTACGGGGTTGACAATGTGGGAATTGCTGACTACAATGTGACCCATACTTTGAAAAGGAGGAGCGGATATGAAATTGAATACTCAGTATTTTGCAAACAACATGATGATGTGCATCTACTCTGACGGCTCCTCTTATGATTCAACGGACGCCTAGAGCGCCGCGCGTGAAAATCATGAGACCGAGCCTGACGACGGCCCGGTCTTTTTTTATGCACTTTAAAAAGCGTTACAGCAAAGGATGATTTTATGATTGAGATCGAAAAGCTTGGAAAATATTTCGGAGAGCAAAAGGTCCTCTCGGATATTTCCATGAAGGTCGAAAAGGGAGACGTCTTCGGCATCGTGGGGCACTCCGGCGCGGGCAAGTCTACGCTGCTGCGCTGTCTGAACGGCCTTGAAGGCTACACCGAGGGCAGCGTGAAGGTGAACGGCAAAGAGGTGAAGGCGCTTTCGGAGCAGGAGCTTAAGCTGCTGCGCCGCGACATGGGGATGATCTTTCAGAATTTCAACCTCATGAACCGCAAGGACGTCTATGAAAATATCCTCTTTCCGCTAAAGGTGTGGGGCACGCCGCGCGCCGAGGCGGAAAAACGCGCCGACGAGCTGCTTGAACTTGTCGGGCTCACAGGCAAAAAACATGAAAAGGTGCGCAGCCTAAGCGGCGGCCAGAAGCAGCGCGTGGGCATAGCGCGCGCGCTTGCGCTGAACCCGGAGATACTGCTCTGCGACGAGGCCACCTCCGCGCTCGACCCGAAGACGACCATCTCCATACTCGAGCTGCTGATGGACATAAACAAAAAGCTCAACGTCACCATCGTCGTAGTCACGCATCAGATGGAAGTGGTCAAGATGGTCTGCAACAAAGTCATCATCTTGGACGGCGGCAAGATCGTAGCCTCCGGCGACACGGACAAACTGTTTTTGGCGCCCGGCAAAGAGCTGCGCAAGCTCATCACGGACGACTACGCGGTGGTGCCCTCCGGGACGAACATCCGCCTGATGTTCCCGCGCGAGATAGCGAACGAGGCGATAATCACAGGCATGGCGCGCGAGCTCAACATAGACTTCTCCGTCGTCGGAGGCCGCATTGAACGTTACCGCGACACGGTGATGGGCTTTCTTATAATAAACACCGCCGACAAAGACGTGGCGAATGTTGAAAAATGGCTGAAAGAAAAAGGAATGTTCTGGGAGGTATTGGACGATGGGCAGTGAGCTTACGGCGGCGCTTTGGGAAACTTTGTATATGGTGGCGGTCTCCACCTTTTTTTCGGGGATTTTCGGCTCCGGCGTCGCGGTGTTGATGATAATCACCGGGCCGAACGGACTTAAGCCGAACAAGGCGGTCTACGGAGTGCTCGACATCGCCGTGAACCTTCTGCGCTCCTTTCCCTTCATAATACTGCTCATCGCGATAATCCCGCTTACGCGCATCATAGCCGGCACTTCGATAGGCAGCACCGCCTCCATCGTGCCGCTTACGATAGCGGCGACGCCCTTCGTAGCGCGCCTCATGGAGGGAAGCCTGCTTGAGGTGGACCGCGGGGTGGTAGAAGCCGCGCGCTCGTTCGGAGCCTCCACCTGCCAGATAATATTCGGCGTCATGATAAAAGAGGCGATGCCTTCAATAGTGCTCAACTGGGCCATAGTCGCGATAAACCTGCTCGGCTACTCCGCGATGGCGGGAGTGGTGGGCGGCGGCGGCCTGGGCGACCTTGCGATAAAATACGGTTACAACCGTTTTCAGACGGACGTCATGGTCTACTCCGTAGCGATACTGATAGTCATCGTACAGGTGATACAGTACGCAGGAAATTACGTCTACGAGAAGATAAGGTAAAGGGGGCTGAGCTTTATAGAATACGATATGAGACCCCGCGCCCCGAAGACCGCACAGGATACGAAATTTTTATTTAACTCATAAGGAGAGAATCTACAATGAAAAAGATCGCACTCGCACTGATAGCAGCCCTTCTCATCCCCGCCGCGGCATTTGCGGCCGGCAAAGAAATCAAAGTAGGCGTAACGCCGTTCCCGCACAAGGACATCATGAACGTAGTGAAGCAGCTCGTGGCCAAGGACGGCTACGACCTGAAGATAGTTGAGTTCACCGATTACGTGACGCCGAACACAGCGCTTGCCGAAAAGGCGCTCGACGCGAACTTCTTCCAGCACGTCCCCTACCTTGACAACACAAACAAGGAAAAAGGCTACAACCTCGTCTGGATAGCGAAGATACACATCGAACCGCTCGGCCTCTACTCAAAGAAGATAAAAAAGATCGGCGAGCTGAAAAACGGTTCGCAGGTGGCCATCCCCAACGACGCGACGAACTGCGCCCGCGCGCTTCGCCTGCTTGAAAAGAACGGCCTCATCAAGGTAAAGGCCGGAGAGCTTGTAACGGCGAAGGACATCACCGCGAACCCGAAGAACCTCAAAATCCGCGAACTTGACGCGGCCCAGCTGCCCCGCACATTGCAGGATGTGGACGCCGCCGTCATCAACACGAATTTCGCAGTCGAAGCCGGCCTCGTGCCCGCGAAGGACGCGATCGTCATAGAGGGCAAAGAATCTCCCTACGCGAACGTCCTCGTAATACGCGGCGCAGACAAAGACACCCCCGCGGCGAAGGCGCTGAAAAAGGCGGCCAACTCCAAGGAAGTAAAAGAATACATCACAAAGAACCTCGTACCCAAAGGCATCGTACCCGCGTTCTAAATCAAGGAAAAATAAAAAGCGCGGCGCGTTCGGACAAACTCCCGAGCGCGCCGCGCTTTTTTATTTGAGTATTCCGGCGATAGTTTCGTAGAGCAGTTTCGGGTTCACAGGTTTGGTGAGGTGGGCGTTCATTCCGGCATCGAGGGAGGCTTTTCTGTCCTCCTCAAAGGCGTTTGCGGTCATCGCGATTATGGCTATGCTTTTTGCGTCGGCGCGCGGCAGAGCGCGTATGGCCCGCGTGGCGGCAAGGCCGTCCATCACCGGCATACGCACGTCCATCAGTATCGCGTCGAAGTCTCCGCTGGCCGATTCCGCAAAGAGGCGAAGCGCCTCTTTGCCGTTTTCGGCGGTATGGACGGTCATGCCGCGTTTTTCAAGGAGTTTTTTTGCGATGATCGAGTTGAGCGGCTGATCTTCCGCAAGCAGTATTTTTTTGCCGAAGAGGTCGGTCATTGTTTCTTCTCCCGCCGGCGCCGCGCTTTCTTTTTCGCGGTACAGATAACTGATGCTTACGGTGAATTTTGAACCGAGGCCCAGCTCGCTTTCGACCTTTATATCCCCGCCCATCTCCATAGCTATTCGCTTTGCGAGCGCAAGGCCGAGGCCCGTTCCCCGCACCGCGCCGGAATAAATGTTGCGTTCCTGTTCAAAGGGCGTGAATGCGCGCGTTAAAAATTCCTGGCTCATGCCGCAGCCGTCGTCCTCGATGATGATTTCGTCCACCGCGCTGCTTTCGTCGTGGCTCACGTGGCGCATCGCAAGCGTCACGCGACCGCCCGCCTTCGTAAATTTGAAGGCGTTGTTCAGCAGGTTCATCAGCATCTGCTTCGTCTTCAGGACGTCTACGAAAAATTCGTAGCGGCCAACGCAGGAAAGGTTTTGCGGGTAGACGAAGGTTATATTTTTCTCATGCGCCATCGGCATCATCATCTCCACGCAGGAAAGCGCTATCGCGGAGGGCGACGCCCACTCGCGGCTCAGCGTGAATTTTCCGCTTTCGATGCGGCTCATGTCCAGTATGTCGTTTATGACTCCAAGAAGGTACTGGCCGGAGGCGTCTATCTGCGCAAGATATTCGTCGGCCGCCGCCGCGTTGGAAAGTTCCTCGCGCGCCAGCTTCGTCATTCCGATTATAGCGTTCATCGGCGTGCGTATCTCGTGGCTCATGTTTGAAAGAAAGTCCGTCTTTGCGGCGTTGGCCCGCGTAGCCTCAGCGAGCGCTTTATTCAGGCGCTCCCTCTGGTTCAGCTCGGCCTCGTACTCGGCTGTGACGTCGCGCACGGAACAGACGACGTTCTTTTTATCCTCGTTCATATAGCTGTAGGCGGCGCGTTTGTAGCACGGCCTTCCATCATCGTCGCGCACGGTGAAAAATGTGGAGTAGCTTTGCACCTTTTCAAGCGCCTCTTTGACACGGCAAAGGGAGTGGTCGCGCACCACGCGTTCCACGTCGACGTCTATAGAGTGCCTGCGCAGGTATTCCGCTACGCCGGCGCTTACGTCGCCCATCTTTTTTTGTTCCTTTACAACTTCGTCGAGGCTACTGTTCATAAAGGGGCGCGGCACGCCGCTTTCCGCGTCGAAGGTGAATATTGAGTCGTATTCCGTGGCGACCAGCCTGTTTACGACGTCCTCGGCCCTTTTTTCGTCGCTTACGTCACGCGAGAAGCAATAGGCCTCAAGGTCTCCCGTGTAGGGGTTCTGCATCGCTTCGCAGACGCTCTCAACCCAAAACGAGGCGCTCGCGTAATGGTGGCGTATGACGCAGCGCGTCTCTCCGCGCTCGAAGGCTTCGCGTATTGCGCGGCGCGTGAATATCGCGCGGTAGCGCGCGCGCTCCGCCTCATACGGGATATGCGCCGTTATATAGTTGAAAATGGTGTCTCCGTCGTGAGAGAGGCAGAAGGCGGAGAACGGCTCCTCTTCGCTCTCCACCTCGGATACGGTGTTGCGCGTGACGTTCAGCAGCAGCGAGGCCTTTGAGCCTCTGGCAAGCGCCTTCCCGTAATTCGTGCGCTCCTCGAATTTGCGCGTCAGCTCCTCCTGTTGGCGCACCTGTTCGTCCACGTCGGTGAAACATCCGTAAATAACGGCGGTATCTTTTCCCGTCGGGGTCAGTATCGCGCTCAGCCGCACCCAGAGATACCGTTTTTTGCCGTTCAGCACGCGCAGGGTGACGTCTATTTTTTCCATATTCTCTCGCGCCTTATGTAAGGCCGCAAGCACGCGAGGCACATCATCCGGGTGGACCGCCGAAAAGAATTTCTCGCGCTCGTAGACGCGGCGCTCCTCGCGCGTCGAATCCGTCATCCTGAAATAGCCGTCGTTCAGATAGCGCAGCGTCACTTGGTCTCCTCGCAGGTCATAGATGCCGATGCCGCTCGGTATGCGGTCTACAAGCTCCTGCAGCTCCGCCTCCTGCCGATGCGCCTCCGTCTCGTCGGAGATGTACTGGATGTAGGCGGGCCGCCCCAGCCACGTCAGAGCGCGGCAGCGCAGGCAGAAATAACGCCCGTCGTTTATTTTGAGGCTGTACTCGCTATATTCAGTCTCTGAAAGCGACGCCATCTGTTCATTCGTCATAAGCATCCTTTTATCGGGGAAAATTTCCGCCGTCTTCATTCCAGAGAGCTTCGTCTTTTCCGCACCGGGGAAAAATCTCAAAAGCGCGTTGTTGATGTAGAGCACTGTGCGCGTGTCGCGCTCCGCGACAAGCACAGCCGTTCGGGAGTCGGCCACCAGCCCCTGATACATCGAGCTCTCCTGCTCGGGAGCGGTGAAGACGGCGTAATAGAGCGGGCAGCCCTCCTCCTCGCGTATCGGCGTGGCCGACAGGTGGAGCCAGAACGAAGAACCGTCGGCGTCTATGCAGCGGAAATTCAATATTATAGGCTTGCGTTTTGTGACGCTCTCCACGGCGACTGCGCGAAAACGGTCGATGTCCTCCGGCGCGATAAGACGTTCCAGCGCGTCGGGAGAGCCGTTTATCGCGTCAAATTCCTCTCTCGTTCTGTGGCTCAAAGCGGGCAGCCCGTCGCTGTAATAGAGGCACGAAAGCTTAGCGCCGACCTTATAGACGGCGATGCCTCCGGGGATAGCGTTGAGCAGCCCCTCTATCATCATATTTTTTTCGTAATTGTCGTTTATATCAATAATAGTGCCGATAGTCCTTGAAGGTGCGCCCTGTGCGTCTTTGCAAAAAATTCCAACAAGGCGGCTCCACCGGTAGGAGCCGTCCTTCATCTTAAGGCGCATCACAGCCTCGGCTCTTGCGACGCCGCCCTTTATTTCATCAAAAAAACGAAAAAGCGCGGGAGTATCCTGCGGGTGCACCATCTCAAGCGGCCCGCGATTATGGAGAATGTCGTCCGCGCCTACGTCGCTCAGCGCGTAGCGCAGATAGGAATCGGAGCGGTAGAAGGCGCCTGTCTTCAGATCCCACTCAAAGACCGCAGCGCCCGTTTCCTCCGCCGCTATTCGGTAACGGTCTTCGTCTAAATATTCCCTACCCATACTGTTTCCCCACCCTCTGATTTTTTCACAAACGGCGCGCGGGAACATTTATGGCGCTGGAACGTTCCGCCGCAAAGCCGGGCCTTCGTTTCCCAGATGCTGTTTATTATTAAGCCGATAGCCACGCATGATTTAACGCACATCTATTTATATATTACTCTTAAATCTGCACGCTATCAATACGCCCGCAATACCGTCTCCATTTACGGCGGTCGTGCGAGAAAAATGAGGCCGCGCGCGCCGTTCTCATATATAATAATGCTCAGCGCGCAGCTTCGGCGCGCGCGGAAATTTTGATAAGCGAGGTAACTGTGGATGAAGTGTAAAAATTATAGAAAACTGGCGTGCTGCGCGGCCATGCTGCTTCTTGTCTTCGCGGGCCGGGCCTTTGCCTACGATTTCAGCGCGGAGTTTGTTGAAAAGGACGGAGCCGAGATACAGAAGGGGAAAATATACATCTCAGGCGAAATGTCGCGCTACGAGGTGGACGGCAGCGAGGCCATACAGGTGACGCGCGCCGACAAAAAGGTGATGTGGATAGTCTTTCCGAAGCACAGAGTCTACGTCGAAGAAGCATTCGCAGGCCCCGTAAGCATAGGCTCCGGCACCGCCGCGCTTCCAAAAAACACGGGCGACCTGTCGCGCGAAGACCTCGGCTTTGAAGAGGTGGACAGCTACAGGCTGCGCAAATACCTCGTTACGGTAAAATACAACAAGGGCGAGACGCAGGACAAATATTACGAGTGGCGTCGCTCCGACTTCCCCGTCCCGGTAAAGACGGCAAACCCAAGCGGGACAGTCTCTTACGAATACAAAAAAATCAAGATGGGCCCGCAGAACCCGTCGTTCTTCGTAGAGCCAAAAAGTTACAAAAAAGTGACCGCCGAAGAGCTTGAAAAACTAGAGGCCCAGTGGAGTGCGAAGAAGAAAAAATAACATACAAAACGCGCACAAGCGAGCCTCGGAATCAAACTCTGTAACTATATCCTTCTGCCGAAATCCCAGATAATCTGGGCTAAAGTTAGTCTTCAGTCCCAAGAAAATTATTAACCAATTTGACGTTCAGTATCAATAAGACACTGGACGTCTTTTGCGTAATGAGAGCTATTCTGGCATCCGCTCTTCGTCCCTTACGGTCAATTCTCCAAGAATGCTTCGCCAATTGCAAACTGGCAGACTCCATTTTTTAGTTGCTTCAAAGGTTGCAAGGTACAGGGCCTTTAAAAGCGCCCCTGCATTGGAAATACACTCCTCTGACTATGGATAGCCAAGACTTCTGATCACCGCCGTAATTGCGCCCAGTTGATCATAAAGCGATAATGCTGCGTTTACCTGTTTTTCCGAATACATCTATTGCACCCCCTAGGTGGAGTCCAGGGTTTTGTCCGCACCCCCTTACCTTACCTCTAGAACACAGAGCATAAGCGTTTATAAATACCAAGCAATTGACTTCTCATAAACACAAAGTTAAAAAATAAAACTATCAAACAAGCTATCCCTGTCAGCAAAGAACTTACAATACAGAATGATAAATATCCATGAATATATCTCAATGCAACAGGAGAGAATAATATACTTAAAAATAGAGTTAAAAACATATTAGGAATAAACATTGTAGAAAAACATTTCAGTGTCCCAGGTAATAATTTAACATGCACATATACAATTTCCATTGAAGCTAGCATCAAATTGCAAAATAAAGTATTCGTCAAAATCCCATAAAAACTCCAAGTTATGCCACAGGTAATATTCCCAACAGTCAAAATAATTAGTGTTATTAATTGAATATTTCTGGCCGTTTTAAAATGGCCTCCCATAATGAGGCACAACCCACTTGGAATATGTATAAGTTGTGTATAGGCTATTAATATTAATAGTAGTGCTAGCCTGGTATTAAGATATTGAACATCTGTTATTCCTTGGGTATAAACGGACATAAAAGGTAAGATAACAGCTCCTAGCGGAGCAAATAATATGGTTAACAATAAAATAACTAAAAATTCAAACTCATTCATTATCAAAATAATTTTCGCGGGGTTTCCTTCATGAAGAATCTGCCCAAGCGCGTTTTGTGGCGCTGATATAAATATATTGATTATTGATGATGGCATGCTTATTATTGAAAAATAAACTGAATAAACACTAGCCATTGCCGTATTAGAAAAAATCGATATAAATAAAATGGAAGAGGAGGAATACACAACACTAACAATTTTGCCAACCATTACATCTGTCGTTCCAAATATATATGATACTCCATCCCATTTCTCAAGTTGGGTGGCATACGGATATAAACGATTGTAACACATTTTAGTAGCCCATCCTGCAACACACGTAAATAGTAAATAAACACACCGTATCAGAATAATGTTTCCTGTATTATATAATAAAACAATCATAGAGATTTGGCATATTAGATTTGTACACATCATGACAAATGTATATACATATTCATCTTGCGCAACTTGAAATAGAAGGCGAAAGCGCGTGGTATAAAAAAGCTGGAAAACTGTAGATAATAATGAAATGAGTAAGACTGCCACAATGGTAACGTAAGAAATTTTAGTTTGTATAAAAGCCCCATAGACAATTGCCCCGACAGTACCCACTAGTAACGACCATAGAGCTATTTTTTTAAATTTATAAGAGCTTTCTGCAAGTATCTCATTCATACGTTTAATATTACCCTGCGTAAAAGGTGAAAATAAGGCGACTAAAGAAGCCGTTGTAAAACCACCTTCTATCAGTGTAATTATTGATAAAAATTGAGTAACAATCGCATTTAATCCATTATAATCAGAGCCTAGCCGTAACATCATAATTCTGGCAAGAATTAATGCCGACATGGCAGATATCGCAAAATTCAAAATAGAAGCCAACGCAGAGATAAAAGTTTTCTTCGTTCTAGTCATATTTTCAGCCACACTTACGCTTATTTTTTATTATGCTAGTTATGATATGAAAAATTGTATCTCCAACATATTCAGGCGTGCATTTAGGATATAGATTTTTAATTTCTTCAAAAGAAATGTCCTTATGTTTGTTAGTCATACAAAAATCTGTGACTTTTGATAATGTTTTATCATTTATGCCCTCGGCCTCCATAATTGTTAGTGAAGCAGGATATTTTTCTAAATAACGTAATGTGGGACATTGAGCTATTTTACATATATTAAGAATCGGTTTTCCGGATGCAATATATTCTATCACCTTACTAGGCATTTGATTTGGAATAGTGTTTCCAATGTTTACTAGGATGTCCGCATGCTGTATATATGCACTTGCTTTTTTAGGGGACACCCTCCCGTGTAAGATAACATTAGGAGATAGAGTAGATTGATATTTTTGCGTTTTTGAATTGCCAACTATATGTAATAAGACAGGGATCTGATTAATATTCAATTTATTAAAGAGATTAAATAAAAAAGCTGGACTTCTAATATCATCGTATAATTGGCCAACAAAAACACAGTTTCTCATATTTTGAGAACACCACGCCTCTTTCTCTACTATTCCATTCGGTTTCTCAATATTTGGAAACTCGCATGATCGAATTTTATGTAATAACAAATTAGGTTGCTTAAGCGATTTATATTCTTGATAGATTTGGGGCGTAACAAGAATATAAGCACATTGAGAATCAGCCAAATCTTCATCCTTTTTATAGCGAATATCATTTTTGTGTAAATAGTGAGACCCCCAAGGGTCCAACTTATAACTAATTAACGGAATGCTACCATGTTCTTTGACACCAGCACAAATTGTATCGTAGGGGCTAGCTACACACAGAATACAATCAATATCTGGCTCCTTCAGTAAAACTGTTCTTATATGTCTTTGGTACTCTCGACATTGTGGATATCTTGTAAGAGTACGTAATATCCTACGAATCAGACATGACGGGTGAAATATTAAATATAAAATTTTCAAATAAGTGGGGAGAGAAGGAGGTATCAATTTTTTATAATTATATTGCTCCTTTATGTAGTAGGTCGTAAATTCCTCATTTTGCTTAGACTCCACAATAGAGGCCGACTGGTAGCCCAACAAGACAACTTTTATCCCGTACTTGTGATACAAATAACGTGAGATTTTATAAACAATTGCTGAATTCGCATTTGTATACGGTTTTAAATCATTTGTTACCCATAATATCTTCATTTCTTATGTTCTCCAATATGCAAAGTTTTGTTTCATCCTCATAACTTGCTTATGTGCATTTACGTTAGGCTTTCCTCCACACCACCTTATCCACAACACTTGTGTAGCTTTGGATGATTTTCACAACTTTTACGCTAACATTCTCTTCCACGTAATCTGGAACGGCTGCCCCTAAATCACAATTATCTTGCATTTCAACTGCGACATTTACCGCTTGTAAAACATTTTCTTCAGTTATTGAGCCAAGAATAAAGTTCCCCTTATCTAAAGCCTCTGGCCTTTCGGTGCTTGTTCTTATACAAACGGCAGGAAAACATCTGAAGTAGGACGATTCTTCCGGGAGCGTCCCGCTATCAGAGACAACGCAAAAAGCATTTTTTTGCAAACAGTTATAGTCGGAGAAACCAAATGGCGTAAGGCTTCTTACATTGGGATGAAATCTAAAGTTGCGTAAATCTATAAATTTAGCACTTCTAGGATGCGTGCTGTAAATCACAGGCATGTCATACCTTTCTGCCATAGCGTTCACCGCATTCATGAGGGCGAAAAAATTTTTTTCGATATCTATATTCTCTTCCCTATGGGCAGAAAGAAGTATGTATTTTTGTTTTTCTAATCCTAGTGTTTCTAGGATTGAGCTTGATTCTATTTTGTGTAGGTTTGCCGCCAATACTTCAGCCATAGGAGAGCCCGTTACAAATGTCCTTTCCTTAGGGCGTCCCTCCGCGTTGAGGTATCTTCTTGCATGCTCGCTATAGCACATATTGACATCGGCAATGTGATCCACGATCCTCCGGTTCATTTCTTCCGGAAGGTTTTCGTCAAAGCATCTGTTTCCAGCTTCCATATGAAAGATAGGGATTTTTAATCTCTTCGCCGCAATGGCCGACAAGGCCGAATTCGTATCACCCAGTATCAAAAGGGCATCAGGCCTGACCTGCGACATTAATTTATAGGATTTGGAAATAATATTACCTATTGTATCACCAAGCGTCTCTCCAACTGATTCCAAGTAGTAATCAGGGGCACGAAGCTCAAGATCGTCAAAGAAAATTTGATTTAATGCATAGTCCCAGTTCTGTCCAGTATGAACTAAGATGTGGTCAAAGTATTGGTCACACTTTTTTAGCACTTCAGAGAGTCTTATTATCTCTGGCCTTGTACCCAGTATTGTCATCAATTTTAACTTGCTGGTCATTGGATGCTCATCTCTCATTTCTTATAGACATACCAGCTCGATATAGGTATCCGGTCTGTCTGGATCATACGGTTCATTTACCCACATAAACGTTATCAGGTCAGAAGTACCAGTGTTTGTGATGCTGTGGGTATAACCAGTCGGAATATCAACTATTTCAATTTTATCTCCAGAGACATTATAATCTATTATCTCGTTTGTCCCCAGCCTGCGGAATGATATTTTGGCATTTCCGCTTACTACGGCGAATTTTTCATTCTTAGTATGATGCCAGTGGTTGCCTTTGGTTATTCCGGGTTTGGTTATATTGACGGAGAATTGTCCTCTGTCGGTTGTTCTTATCATTTCTGTAAAGCTCCCTCTGCTGTCAATATTCATTTTCAGAGGGTAGGCAAACTGGTCTGTGGGGATGTAACTGAGGTAGGTGCTGTAAAGTTTTTTCGTAAAGTTGTCGGACATATCCGGGATAGACAAAAGTGCGCGCGTATCTTTAAAAGAGTAAAGCAGGTCGGCTATCTGCCCTAATGTAGCGGTGTAGGTGATGGGTACGTAGCAACGACCCGCGGCGTCTATATTGGCTTTGCCATTAAGAAGGTCACGCAGTTCTTTCAGTATGTCATCTATATATACGAGGTTTACGGCCGTATTTCTGTCATTTACTTTTATTGGCAGCCCATTTGCTATATTGTGACAGAAGGTTGCTACAGCGCTGTTGTAGTTTGGGCGGCACCATTTACCGAATACGTTGGGAAAACGGTATATATAAGCTTGCGTGCCGTTTTCTTTCGCATATTCAAAAAGAAGCTCTTCGCCAGCCTTTTTGCTTTTACCATAGGGATTATCAAGCTCCGCCTGTATCGAGGAAGAGAGCATTATTGGAGATTTGTTGTTGTAACGTTTCAGTTTATTTAATAAGACGCTTGTGAAGCCGAAGTTGCCCTGCATAAACTCTTCCTGATTTTGGGGGCGGTTGATTCCGGCCAAATGGAAGATGAAGCCGCAGTCGGCCGTGAAGGCGTCAAGCTCGTCTTCGGTATTGTCTATATCATATTCATATATATCCGTATAGCCGTGGCTGCGAAGCTCTGTAATGAGATTTCTGCCTATGAATCCGTTAGCGCCGGTCACTAGTATTTTCATTATCTGTTTCTCCATGAGTTTAACTCTGTTTTTACATAATCTAATGCGAGTAACTTGCGCTTGACTGTTTCCACGTTGAGTATCTCGGTATTTTCAGAGTTGAATTCAGTGACAGTTACGGCCTTTTTACTGCCATTGTCAAAATATTTCTCATAATTCAGGTCGCGCTTATCGCAAGGGACGCGGAAGAAGTTTCCCATGTCTTCCGCGTGAGCGGCTTCTTCTTTGGTGAGCAGAGTCTCGTACATTTTTTCCCCGTGTCGTATACCTATGACGCGTGTTTCCGTCTCCGGGGCGAAGAGTTCTTTTATTGCCTGAGCCAACACCTCTATTGTGCAGGCCGGGGCCTTTTGGACCATGATGTCGCCGCTGTTCGCATGTTCGTACGCAAAGACAACAAGTTCGACTGCCTCGGCAAGGCTCATGATGAAACGAGTCATGGCAGGCTCGGTAAGTGTAAGGGGCTGCCCTGCTTTTATCTGCTCAACAAAGCGCGGGATGACAGAGCCGCGAGAGGCCATGACGTTGCCGTAACGAGTGCAGCAGATAAGTGTCTTCTCCTGAGATATGGTGCGGGATTTAGCCACTACGACCTTTTCCATCATTGCTTTTGAAGTTCCCATGGCGTTTATAGGGTATGCGGCTTTATCCGTAGAAAGGCAAATCACCTTTTTTACGCCGAATTCAATACATGCGGTAAGAACGTTTTCCGTACCAATGACGTTGGTCTTTACAGCCTCAAGCGGAAAAAATTCGCACGAGGGTACCTGCTTCAGAGCCGCCGCATGAAATACATAGTCTACGCCGTGCATGGCATTCTTGACACTTTGGATATCACGAACGTCGCCTAGATAAAACTTGATTTTTTCGTTGTTCTGATATTCAGTGCGCATCTCATCCTGTTTCTTCTCGTCACGGGAGAAAATACGAATTTCCGCTACGTCGGTTGAGAGAAAACGGTCCAGCACTGCGTGGCCGAAAGAACCGGTGCCGCCGGTTATTAAAAGAGTTTTATTTTTGGACATCTTACATACCTCTAATCACTTGCTCTATTAGGCAAGTAAATTTTTTTATATTATTAGACTTTGAATATTTATCTTCATATAGACGACGCGCATTATTACCCATGGTTATATTTTCGGGACTATTATTCTTTAAAAATTTAATATATGCCGATAAATGTTGCGGTTGCCCCTGTAAGACAGAAAATCCGGCCGCGTATTCTTTATTGACAATAATCTTCTCAAAAACTCTTTAGGTTTATTTTTTACCCCCAAGTCATATTTTGCAGGCAACATGAGCTGTGGTATATAAGGCAAGATAAGAGAATCTGGACGATAATTGATGATGGTAGTATCCGCTGCCGGACTCAAATGCGTTAAAAGCGAACGCAACGCGTAGGCTTGAAGTATTGCACCATAATTTTTTGCACAATGAAATGTGAGAATACCTATTTTCAACAAAACATACCTTCCTTCGCGTACATAATATAAATATCAAAACCATAAAATGTTATTAATTTTTGACAAGCTATTTTTATAAATTGTAACCGACATTTTGTTGCTTGATCTATACAAATATCACCTCTATACAGTGCATTTAGATTATAAATTTATTGTCTATAAAATACAGGATAGCTCCGTGTGTTTAGAGAAATTTGTAAGGAACTATATTTTGCCAATTAGTAATTAGCATGAAAGCGTGATAAATTGTACATATTAAAATTATAATTAGATTAAACACCATTTTATCAAAAACAATTAGAGGAGATTGTTGTTTACACACTTGTCTAGGAGTTGGCAAGAGAATCTGAGGAATAGCGACGGCGACAAATGGAATACACAACATCATCATCCTTGTAAGCATTCTCATGTTAACAAAGAGAAGCGCACACATACTTAATAGTATGGCATAGCCGAAAAATTCATTGCCAATTTTTATACGACACTGCCCTAAATTAAACCATAACGTCACCAGTATGACAAAATACATCACACAAGTCTTTACCCCACCGCTAAATTCACCTACCCAAAACCCTATCTTCGAATATATAGAGGCGCTGTTTATTGCATTGAGGCTCCACAGTACCATGGGGGTCAGATAAAAATATAACAAAATGGACGTCCCTATAATAAATAAAATTTTAAAATGCGTCCATTTAATATTATACATAAAATACAAAGGGATAAAAAGAACGGCTGACTTATGAAAAAAACTTGCAAGAATTATCAATAAAGTAAAGAAAAAAAATCTTCTTTGTCTCACAAGGCTATACCCAAATAAAAAAATAGAAAATGCTAGATATTGCCTTAAAATATCGAACGATGTGTAATAATAGGGCAGAGAAATAAACACAAACATACTATACAACAAACTATTCGAATATTTATAAAAAAATAATACACATGATGATACTGTCACAAAACTACATACATACAACAGTGTTCTTGCATCTCCCCCCAAAAGAGCGATTCCCTTACACAGTGCAACAAACCCTTTTTCAATCCAAGGAGCGCCTGTCAAACCGGGGCTAGAATCTATGATTTTAAATATAACAAAGTAGGTTTCTGTATCCCAACCAACAGATTCGGCACGCGATCCTGCCAAAAAAGTAAATTGAAGTATTGAAAATAAGGCATAAAATTTTTTTCTAAGGCTCCACTGAGCACCTGTAGGCGCTCCACAAAAGACTAAAACGCCAACAACAATATTAATAACAAAAGAAACGATATAAACTGTCACTTTATCTGTTCATCCTAGCAAATTGCTAATTTTAGTAGTCTATGTGGGACACAAAAGCACATTAATGTAGCTGCGTAACGCCAATTTCTTTTACAATGGACGGATTTTAGAAACACGATTGCTTCTGACCTACTACCTTCAAAGAGTGCCCTTCTACAACAAGACATATGATATCGATCTATCACACGTAGAATATGCTTTTTTTTCACCTGTGATATTCCACTATCATTCAATATATCCCCATTCCTTTTCGCAAATCGCCACGAATAAGTCCAAGCATCATTTTTGGTGGCAGTACTTTCCATGCGATTATAAACAGCTGTTGTCTCTTTAGCAAAGACAATTGGGTAATATGCAGCTGCTCGAAACCACATATCCGTGTCTTCTCCGATTGTTTCGCCAGGTTCGAATAACCCCACTTTCTTAAACACATCTTTATGAATACAAATTGTATCTGTATTGAATACAATCGAAGAGTATCTTAGATATAAGTCAAAAAAATCTTCTATTAAGACCATATCTTTCAAATTTTCTTTAAGAAACCGCCCTGTATGTACCCTTTTCCCGTTAGGAAGGATTATTTCCACTGGCGTTGCAAATAATTTTTCCCCCGGGTAGGATTTTATCATCCTAACTAATGTCTCTAGGCGATTTGGTCTCCATATATCATCTGCATCTAAAAAACAGATATACTCCCCGTTGCTCTTTTTTATACCAGTATTGCGAGCGCACGAAACTCCTGAATTAGATTGATTCACAATAACCACTTGCTCATTTATATATTGTTTAAGAACATCTTCTACGCCATCGGTAGAACCATCATTAACAACTACCAACTCATAGTTGGTATACGTCTGATTTAATACGCTTTTTATAGTTTGCTCCACGGTTGATGCTTTATTATATACAGGGATTATTATAGAAAACTTCATTTTTTCACCATCCTGGTTTGTCTAACGTTCTCATCTACTATTAATAAATTTTTTTACTTTAGCTAATAATGACAAGAGACTGACAAACGAATATTTAGCCAAGAATAAATATGTCCTCTGGAACCGTGAGAAAAAAACAGCGTCTTTCTTTATTGGCTCAAGCAAAGCCTTTATATTAATAACATTTAATTCTTTTTTTATTTCATCTATTGTGGCTCCTAAATAAAATCTCTTTATAATATTTGAATATATGACCTCCCTAACATAGAGTACTTTTAGTTCATAATCAAACCTGCCGGCCAATCTTTTCTCTATTTCTCTATAAGCTACTATAGAAGATTCAACTGAAATCAGTTTATCGTCATGCATTATCGAATGATCGCATTGCACATAGTAATACAACGCATTACGTAGGTAATAAATTTTATTACAAAAGGCGAAAGCAACTTTAGTAAAAACCAAATCTTCATTTCTCATTAGATTAGCAAATTCAATATTATGCTCAATGAGCATATCTCGCAAAAACGCTTTTCCATGAATCGCAGCACCGGTATGCTTAATGGCATTTTCAATAGAGATGTAACAAGAAGGCTCATCTTTATAGACAATATTATTTATCATATATTGTCTATTACCCCCGCATCGTTCAAAATAAACATCAAATATAATGGCTTCGGCTTTTACACGAGCGATAGTGTCTATTAACAGACCAATAGTATTATGAGCCAGATAATCATCGCTATCTAAAAAGAGGATATAATTTCCTTTAGCTTGTTTTACTCCAAAATTCCGCGTTGGGCCGGGACCAAGATTGAGTTTATTTCTAAAAACAGATACTGCAAATAAACTAGAAACTTCATTCTTAAAATGACATAATACCCTTAAGGTATTGTCTGACGACTGATCATCAACAAAAATAACCTCAAAGGAATGGCATGTCTGAGCCTTCAAAGATTCTAAGCAACGGCTGATTTTATTTTCACTGTTATATACCGGTATTATAATTGAAATATAATTTTCCATATTAATTCTATTGCCCTCTCACTACAGCAACAACAATGGACACTATCTAGGCTCATACTTGTTGAGAAACTGCTCCAAACACCAGATTTGCCATTTTTGGTTGCCAGAAAATTTAGTTATATCAAGGTTTTTCTTAAATTCTGGACGTTTAGGGCCTTGCCATTCTGCAAAGTACATATCTACAGGTCGAGGCATGGGAATCTTATCGGGAATAGGCATCCCAGGATATTTCATAGAAAAAAGTTCGCGAATTAGATATTTAGGTTCTCCATGACGTACACGAAAGAGATCAAGAGTGTCCACCATTTCAAGGCGAGCGTATGGATCATAATATGGCATATTAGCTGCAGAAAAGGCGTTCCAGTAACTACTAGAACTCTCAATTGCAAACACATCTTTCATAAATAGTAAAAAATCTATACAGTGCCCCTTTGTACGATATCGTTCAAACAAATATTCCACCCCAACAGGATTTGCTAGAACCTCTGCCGGTTGAGTAAAGATATAGCGTTGCATAAATGCATCAAAGGTCCAATCACATGCAAGTAGTCCATCCATGCCCCCAAACAAAAGATCGCTACTTTCCCCAACAATCATCATTTCGATAGCATCCGATTGAGCCTCAATAGCTCCTTGTAAAATTTGAGGTTCAATAGAATGGACGGGAGCTGCTTTTGCCTCCATAACAGCATCTAGATTCTTTTCCACTGTAGCCCACGTAATATCAATATAATGTAGATTTAAGTCGTAACATTCAGCGTAATATTTAGCACGCTGTAACTCTTCCTTTTGAAATTCGCCTCCCAAAAATCTAAAGGTATATGCATCACACCCGCGCATGTACGAAGCAAGAATCGCAGAATCCATCCCCCCAGAAAGGAGGATACCTAGTTTCTTGTGGCATATTTTTAAAAATTGATTTTCAATCATACGATTAATGTCATTCGCACTACGTACAAATAGTTTCTCCGAATCCGATACGGGGGGGATGCTCTCATGACGCATCCCTATATAGAAATTTTTCATGTCATCTTCAATATACCTAAAGGCTAAGTAGGAGCTCATACAATAATCCTTATCTACACTCATTTCACTCACTCCCTTTTCCATATCGGTTATTCATCTCATAGCATTTGCTATTTGTGCATATAGCAAAAAAACTCTTCACTATAAGACAGTATGCCCTAGCTTCACGGTTGCTAAAGTGAACTGCTACGAAGTTTCAGCAGTGTTTGGTTTAGTATTGTTGAACTTGTGCCTTGAGTGTAGGGGAAATAAATTATTTGAATCCCTTCTTGTGAAAATTGTTTGTCAAATTCTTGCCATTTTTGAGTATTATACCAATCGTCACCCACAAACATAATATTTGCTTTTAACTTTTTGCACATTTCCAGCTTGTTCATATCGTACTGAGGGACTACAGCATCAACAAATTTTATGCTTCTCACAATCTCCATCCGCTCACTAAATGGAATTACAGCCTTTTTACCTTTATAAAGCACAAGTTCATCAACTGTGACAGCAACAATCAGCCTATCGCACATTCCTTTTGCATTCTTGAGAAGGTTTACATGTCCAATGTGAAACAGGTCATACACGCCTGCTGTATAGCCTATAATCATGTATCATATCCTCCTATTTATATAAATATTAGTTGCTTCCCTTACTAGATTACCCGTATCTATAATGTATGCAGCTGATAGAGAACATTCAAAGTATTTTATTGAAGAAACAAATAGTAGTATGGATGTGGATACACATTGTTAATTATCATCAACTTACTCCTTATCTAACTTAATCTTGTAAGGCCTATGCCCATACCGCTTTTTTTCAGGTGGTAACTGCGTATAATTTCCAAACAACCTATGCAAAAAAACGTCATAGTCTTGCGGCGCACATATTGTTGTGGTTTCAAACTCTTGCCTTGTTATGGGGTAAATTTCTGATGTAGTTAGGTACTTTTTATATCCATAACCACTTGGCAGTGTCAACTTTCCACTTCCGCAATCTCTATATCGTTTCAGTGTGGTATCTAATTTATAATAAATAAATTTTTTATGTATTGGCCTCATCAGAACAAATAAAGCGGCTCTAATGGCTGCGCGCATTAGACCTTTTAGATCATCAACCGACCCCATGGTCTTATAAGTATTTTTGGCCACGAATAGTTGTTCCCAAAAGAAACATTGTCTGCAAAATTTTTTTGATTCATCGCCGTTTCGTGGTATCTCATCCAACGGGAATATATCAAGAAAGATTCCTTGATGCATATTCCGTTTTATCGTACTTGACTCTATAAACAACGTACCATTAAGTCTTAACTTTGCTTGATATGCGGTAGTCCCAGGATCCGTTTCGAATGTTTGCAAAAAAAATTCTTTTCCTAGTTCGCGTGCGGCCAAATTAAGAAATTTTTCGTAGTCTTCTCGTTTCAACGCAACATCAATATCATCGTCCCATGGGATGAAACCGTGGTGGCGAATTGCTCCCAACAAGGTGCCTCCAATGGCAATGTATTGAATTTCGAGAATGTTACATAGTCTTTCAAATTCATTAAGTAACTCCAGCATCCTTTGATGTAGTATCTTAAGCTCATTTTCGCTAAGTCTTTGCATACAGTTTTCTCCAATTAATAGATTATTTTTTACTTAGCTTCTTAAAAATCTTTTATATACCCATTCTCGTAAAGAATTAGGCATAGTGGCTATGATGAATTGAAGCCATATCGTGCAGAGATAGTCCAACTGTGAAATGTACCCGGTCTCTAGGATCCTTTTCTTGCCAGAGCGGTATTTTCTAAAATATCCCAATCCGCCCCTGCGTTCATACATATCTTTTCCCGTTCTTACAAAAACAAGAGAATCGTCAATATTGCAACAAGTTGCCCCGGCCAGAATCATATTGATCCACAACAGGCTGTCTTCCATCAACATTGCGTGTTGATAATTCCCTGCTTTTAGAACAGTGCTTTTTTTATACATAACGCTCATATGATTAAATGCGTCACGTCTTCTTTCGTATTTTTTTATTTCTTTATCCACAAGTGGAACGATACGCCTTGCAATAATTTTTTCGGGGGTATCATAAAATTCACTTATATGGCTGCCGCAAATATCTAGACTGGGATTTTTTACAAATTCGTTCAGTTGTTTTTCAAAGCGATCATTTCTTGCAACATCATCCGTATCCATTCTGGCAATAAGTTCATTGGAACATTGTATTATTCCTTCTCTGAGCGCCAGTCCCAGCCCTCGATTTTGAGTTAATGGCACTCGTTTAATAAGGTTAGGATATTTGTTGTTATATTCTTCAAGTAGTAAATATAACTCGTTCGTTAATGGACCGTCTTCAACAACAACCCATTCATCGGCTGGAACAGTCTGCCTTAACAGGCTTTCAAAACAGGCTCTGACGTATTCCGGCTTTTCTTTGATATAGAGCGACATTAGAACGCTGAATTTAGTTTCTATCATCATTCCACCATAGCCAGCACTGTTCTTGCCATTGTCTGTATATCTTTGTAGAAGCTGAAATTTTTCAAACTGTTCAGGTTATATTTCATCTTCCCTGGTAAAACTTTGCTTATATAGACGTCATCAACAAAATCAGCCGTGGCAAGCAACTTTTCCTCGTCTTTGTATATGATGCTGGTTTCCGAGGTGACTCCAGCGGGCAAAAGCAGTGTGGCGTACATCTCATCGTTATATTTATTCACATATTTTTCTACCTCAGGCCGCGTTCCAACAAAGCTCATCTCACCAACTATGATGTTGATGAGCTGGGGAATTTCGTCCATCCTATACTTCCGGAGTATTTTGCCGATTTTCGTAACACGCACGTCATTTTTTACTGTGACCTGCGCCCCGAGTTTTTCCGCATTGGCAATCATTGTGCGGAATTTGAATATCCGAAATTTTTTACCATACTGCGTGACGCGCTCCTGACGGAAGAATACTCCGCCTTTTCCGTCAATAACTATCGCAAGCGAAATGATGAGGATTATCGGCGAAAGGATAACGAGCATCAAACTGGCTGACACAATGTCGAATACACGCTTCAAGAGCAAGGCCTCTTTTTTTGCTATTAGAAGATCATAGTAAGGACGCACAGCTTCAGTCCTCATATAATCCGGTAGCTCTTCCCATGTTTTGAGCATTCTTCTTACAGACATCTTTTTACACACTCTATTACATAGGCTACCTCTTCATCTGTGTAGCATGTATGAAGTGGCAACGTGACTTCGTTTTTGAACTGTTCATACGCATTGGGGTAGTCGGCAATGTTAAAGCCTAATTTCTGATAGGCTGTGTGCATTGGCAATGGTTTGTAATGAACGTTTGTCGCCACTCCCATTTCCGCCATTTTTTCAATGAAACTGTTTCTCTCTTTAACGTCTTTTCCTTTTAACCGCATGACATAGAGATGCCCGGAAGAGATATATTCTTTTGCATAATGCCTCGCTGTTTCTACCGGCAACTCAGCGAAAGCTGCATCCAGTCGTTCTACTATTTCTCTCCTGCGCGAAAGAATCGCATCGTATCTTTTAATTTGGGCAAGCCCGATGGCCGCGTGAATGTCGGTCATATTGCATTTGTACCACAGCCCAGCCACATCGTATTCCCATGTACCAAGCTTCGTTTTCGCCAAAGCGTCTTTGCTTTGTCCATGCAGACTTAGCAACATGTAACGGTGATAGAGTTCTTCGTTGTCTATGCCTGCAATATCGTTCCAGGTAACTGCGCCACCCTCGGCAGTGGTCAAGTTTTTGACGGCGTGGAATGAGAAGTCCGTAAAATCGGCGACGGAGCCTATCGGTTCTCCTTTGTATGAAGCTCCGAAAGAATGTGCCGCATCACCTAAGATTATTACTCTGCCCACCGCTTGCTGTATTTTGTTGTTAGATGGAATGAAGATGTCGCGTTTTTTCTCTACGATTTCCCTAATGCGGTCATAGTCGACTGGGATGCCAAATAAATCCACCGGTATTATCACTTTGGTATTCTCTGTTACGGCGGATTCAAGCTGGTCATAGTCCATAGTAAATTTGTCTTGCGCACAGTCAACCATGACAATCTTAGCGCCAACATGTTCGACAACACTAGCACTTGCCGTATATGTATAAGCAGGGACAATGACTTCACTACCAGACCCAACGCCTAAAAGTCGGAGTGTCATCTCGGAACATGCCGTGTTAGAGTTTAGGCAGACAGCCTTTGACGTATGACAGCGCTTTGCTATCGCACGTTCCAGCTCTTTTGTTCTAGGGCCAGTGGTGATCCAACCAGATTTCAGCGTATTTATAACTTCGTTAATTTCTGCCTCTGTGATATCCGGAGGACTAAATGGTATATGCTTCATACAGTTGCCTCCGCTTTATCTTTTAGAAATTTTTGTTTATCTTGCCCCGCCACTTCGCCAAAGCCCATCTTCGTCCCGGCAAGGATTACAGAATTCGGCCTGACTACGAAACCACAGTTGATATGGCATCCGTCGCCTATGAAGACGTTATGGCCCACTACTGCTCCTGCGGAGACAATGACACCTACGGACAGCTCCGTATTGGTTTGTATAACGGCCATAGGTTCAATGATGCTGCCCTTCTTTACGACCGCCGAAGGGCTGACGTAGGCTTGCGGGCTTATCAATATTGCGACATGTAAAAAGGTTTTGCTCAGTTTTTCTATCCACCGCAGACGAATATCAGCGTCACCGATAGCAACGGCGGTATATGCATATTCTCCGGAGTATTTTTTGTAGTCAGTAAGACACCCTATTGCCAGAGCACTGTTATCGTCCAACAAATCTATCTTGTCGAAATATTTCATGGATATGGCAATTTCTTTTGCCATCATGCCGTATACTCCGGCTCCGAGGATAAGTAGGTTATTGTTCAACTCCCCACACCATCCTTTCCGGATTATTATGCGTTGCCGTTTTTGTAATATTCAGAGCATTCAGTTTCTCTATCTGCTCTCGCGATAGTTTGCCATGTTTGCACAATATCTTTTGTCTGGCCATCCATTGTTCTATGCGGATTTCATCTTCGGCCTTGCAGCAGTTTGCAACATTGATATTGCCCCTTGCCTCAAGTAGACGCTCTGCTGTCTTATATTTCTCGCACCATGCCCGTTCAAACGGTGTGCGCCAGTCAACACCCAACTCCTCTAGCTGCTGTATCTGTCTATTGGTCAATTTTTTGCCCTTTAGTTCACCTCGGTACATCCGCCGGCATTCATAGAGCCATTTTCCAAGCCAGATTCCACCAACCACATAGTGGGCTGGAATCGCCAAATCGCCATGCTCCATTAAGTACTCTCTGCAGGCCGTGATGCGTGTCTGCCATGAATCTTCCGCTGTCCATTTAAAACCAAGTTCGTCCAGCTTCGCGCGGCGTTCCGGCGTGACTTTGATCGAAGTTCTACCTGTTTTAGAATTGACATCGACATGATTCTTTAACCACCCGCCCAGGGGAAATCCGTTTTTATTGACATAAGACAGTGGGACGTCTAAAGAACCGAACTCTCTATAGTAGGCTACGGCCTGTTCATAGCCGTATGCCCATCTGCGAGTGTACGCGTCAACCCAGTCCATCTGAATGGCATCAAGTCGTTCTATTTGGGAGGCAGTGAGCGGGGCAGAGCCGTACAGCCTCCCGCTTCTTATCTTTCTCATTCTGCTTACCCATGCCCCAATACGCATCCCATTAGGATCTATATATCCTGCCGGTATGTTGAGATGATGGTGTATTAGGTAATATTCCGCGCAGGCAAGGTAGTTCTTCTCCCATATATAGTCAAGTTTGTCCCATATCATGCCCAGTTTGTTCAAAACCGCGATACGCTCGTCCGTAAGATAGCAACCACGCCTACCGTTGTTTTTAGACTGGCGGAGGTTGCAAAGATATTTCCCAAGCTCAAGTCCATCCGGGGTCACATAATCAGCGCAAATATCGATATTGCCGTTCTTTGAGCGATATCGGCAGAGCGCATCATAGTATCTTTCCCATAAGTACTCGTAGCGATTCTTCCAGCGCATTGCAATACTGTCCAGTTGGGCGATCCTATCATTTCCAAGAATGCCTGGAATCTTACCGGAACGCACAAGGCGCTGCGTGTTGAGCCATGAACCAAGGGAGCACCCCTCCGGGGTCCTATAACGTTTGGGAACATCAAGATGGCCATGTTCGTTATAATAAGCCCTTGCGTAGCTGAACATAATTTCCCATGAGGTGGACAGCATCTCTTCTAGTTCGTTGAAGAGCAACCTGCTGTCGCGCGCCTCATCGATAATGGTGAAGCTGTCATTGACGACAAGCGAATTTTCTCCCAAAGCGTTGTATGATTCTATGGCAAAACACATCTCCTCTTGTAGCACGGAGATGCTGTAAAGGTTTTCGATATTGTTCACGACATCAATGATGACGGTTTTTTGGGGACTTCCCGCAGACAACGCACGTCCTATCTGCTGTTTGTAAATAATAGGAGACACCGTGGGACGAAATAGAATCACGCCAGAAATATCATCTATATGGACGCCTTCGTTGAGCATGTCAATGCATAGCAGGAGCTTTAATCCTGCGCTCTTATCCGTCTTGAAAGCCGCAAATGATTTACTCGTTGCAGGATCGTCGGCGTATACTTTGTATATACGCGGGTTATTGTCTACTTTACCAAACCACTCATGTATGTGACAGATTGCCTCTTTCAAATGTTCTACGTTGGAACAGAATACGATGTATTTGCCATTGGTATCAGTTATATGCTTTTGGAAAATAACATCTAGGCCCTCTGATTTTTCAAGTTGACGGCGAAGGGCGTCAAGACGTTTCTGAGCCTCGTCGCGAACAACTTTGTTTTTCGCTCCCTTGACGCGGAATTGATATCTTTCTAAATCTTTCTGACACGAATAAAGAGATATAACATAAGTTGGCGGGGCTAGGATGCCACGCACGACAACTTCACCAAGCGTCATTTGTGATGCGATGTTACCGTCAAAGAGCTCGTCAGCCATATCGCGCTGATTGTCCAGATAACGAATGTTCGTAGCGGAGAAACCCAAGATTTGCGACTCTGTGTACATGTCAAGCAACTTCCGCACGCCTACGCCCCACGCCTGAGCACCGCAACGGTGGAATTCGTCGAGGATGATATAGGCGGGACGAAGGGCTGAAAGTTCGTGCTCTCCCATCAGCATGAGCCTGGCATAGGTGAAGAAACGGATATTCCGTGGCGTTACTCCTCCGGTGGCCTGCAAGTTTTCTATCTGTGTTTTAAAGATATTTTCGCTTGGAGAGAGCCAGCATACAGTGGCCTCGGGGTTATCCTCCGCAAGTTTAAAACCTATAAAAGATTTCCCCGTGCCGGTAGGATGGATGACGGCGGCTTTGCCTCTTTCTCTCAACATTAAAGCCGCTGATTCATAAGCTATTTGGTTATGTTTAAATAAGCCTATCATTTTGCCATCCCCCTCCCATTACGTTATGCGAACCTCTTCAAAGTTTTCTAATGCTGTGCGGCGAAAAAGGTGTACCTTTTTCGCCGCACAGCATTAACTCAGTTATTGACTTTTATGTTGATTCGTTGTATTAATAGTAGAGGGTTTAAAAAAGAGGAACGATATTGTTAGCTTTTTTATAGTGGTGTAAAAGATACACCTTTTTCGCCGTTATTGCTCTTTGCCGCAGCCAGAGACCCAGCGCTTGAATGTCATGTGATTGATTTTAAGACGCTGAGCAGCATATCTGGCAGAGATTTCCCCTCTTTCCCATGCGCTTTTGAGGGCTTCAAATTCCATGGGGCGCTCTTTGGGTTTACGGCCCAGATTGCAGCCTCGCGCTTTTGCTGCGGCGATCCCTTCAGCTTGCCTTTGTCGGATGAAATCTCGCTCGGTCTCCGCGACGTAGCTAAGCAGTTGCAATACTATGTCAGCAATTAAAATGCCCGTAAGGTCTCGGCTCTGTCGAGTATTAAGAAGGGGCATATCCAATACAACGATTGCAGCCTGTTTTTCTTTTGTCAGAATCCGCCATTGTTCAAGAATTTCGTTGTAATTACGCCCTAGCCGGTCAATACTTTTTATCACTAGAACGTCGTCCTGTTTTATTTTTCGCATCAACCTTTTGTAGCCGCGCCGTTCAAAATCTTTGCCCGACTGTTTATCAAGAATGATATTTTCCACCGAGACGCCATATTCCAACATCGCGGCTCGTTGCCTCTCTTCATTTTGTTCCTTGGAAGAGACTCTTATGTACGCATATTGTTTACCCATCTGCCATTCCTCCAATAATAACCTACCGTTATTTTTGCCCCCTTACAGGAGAAAGTTTCTGCGCACTCTGTTATGTAAGCAGCGTGCGCGCTTTACTGAGACATCTTACTACACATAAGAATACAGAATCCCGGACGGATACCGCGATGTTGTATCACCAAGAGTTCGTGTGATACGCGACACACACTGTTAATTTGCTGAACTAAATATCAGCTTGAAAATATTGGACATCAATTAGAATGGCAAGTAACCAGGTCCCGCTTCGTGCGGGCTGTCGTCTGTTGACATAACAGGCTTGGTGTTATATCATGTCCTGACTTTTAGGAAGGCAGGGTGAGTACGCTATGAAAAAAGACATGACGAAATACGGCGAAACCGCCCCCGGCTTTCGACCTCGTCCCTTCAATTAACAGCCTTTAAAACTTCGTTCACTGCGCAAGTTGAATATCTATGTATCCGTCTGCCGTGGCCGCGGGCCTTTTTGCGCGCGCACGGGGGCATGGCTTTTACTTTGAAGGGGAAAATGATGATGACTGACACAATATACGGCGCGGAAAATCTTTTAAGCGGAAAAACTATAGGGATGGCGGGCTTCGGACACCTTGGAAGCTCTATCGGCAGGGCGTTTATTGCAAACGGGATGCCGCCTGAGCGTATCGCCATATCATGCGCCGGCAGCGAAAGAACGCTTGCGGCGGCGCGTGAGCTTGGCGTCGCCGTCTACTCGACAAAGCAGCTTGCGCTGCGTTCTGATTTTCTCATTTTAGCGGCGCGGCCTCAGGAGCTCGGCGCCTTTGCCGGCCTTGCGCTTAAAAAAGAGGCGAGGGTGCTTTCGTTTATGGCGGGGGTGACGAACAGGATGCTTTCAAAGGTATTTTCCGCGCCGGTAAAAAGAGCGATGTGCAGCGGGCCGGAGACGATAGGCGAAGGACGCGGCGTTGGCGCGGTCTTTCCAACGGGCGGCTGGGCGCGCGCTCTGCTTGAAGCGGCGGGGCTTTCGGTCTTTGACGCTGCGTTGGAGGAGGAGCTGGACGCCTTCACCGTCGCCATCTGCATCCCTCCTATATTGCAGAACGTTGCGGCGCCGGCAAAGCAGGTGGAGGCGGCGCTGCAAATGATGGCGCAGCGATACGCTGTCTGCGGGAAGCTTGCGCCGTGGATACGGGAAACGGCCGCCTCAGCGCATGGAGCCGCCCGCCCCGACGCACTCAAAAACGTCTCGACGAAGGGCGGCGTCACGGAGGCGATGACTGCGGCGCTTGCCGCAGGAGCTGATTTTAGCGGCGCGGTGGAGGCGGGCCTTCGCAGAAACGGCGAGCTTGCGGCGCGGCTTGGAAAGCTTTTGGAAGACGCGGCGTAAGCAAATAGACTAAGGAAGGCCCCGCCCTTTGTGCGGTCTTTAGATTATTTTCCTTGGGCGGCCTACCGGCTTTTTCTTTTCTCCGGTAAGTATCTCGCCCGCGTAGACGGCGGCGTTTTCGTAGAAGGGCGCGAGCGTCTGGCGGAACGGGTGTTCGCCGCGCCAGAAGGGAAAGTCGTTCATGACGCCTAAAGCAGCGGCGCGGCGCTGGATGTCCGGCTCCGGCCTTTCAAAGGAAAATTCTCCAGATTTATACCAGTCGGCGTCTATCCGCGGCACGTCGTCTGCGGCAGGCATCGGCGGCTCTTCGTCGTCGGAGCCGCCAAGCAGCGCCTCTTCGCGTTCTTCGTCCCATTCGTATCCCGGCTCGCACTCGCCGTCCGCCTCGTCCGACGCGCTTTCAAGCGTCAGCAGGTTTATCAGCGATTCTTTGTCAAGGCCGCGCAGCCGCAGCAGTATGAACGGGTCGTCCTCCAGCTCTTCGGCCAAAATGAGCAGCACCGCGATTATGTGTTTGCAGGGAGAGGCGTCGTCCGGGCAGGTGCATTTGAAGCGGCGCAGCGCATTTCGCGTCGGAAAGAGCGGCGTGCCCGCCTCTTTGAATATCTCTTCCATCTCCGCCGGCATCTCTCCGGCCAGCAGTTTCGCGGCAAAGGTGGCGCTTTCGCGGCACCGGAAGAGGATAAGGTCCCGCGCCTCGGAAGTTATCGTCTCAAAGCCCAGCCGTATCTGGTAGGGAGTCTTGCGCGTGCCCTGTACGAAGGCTGTGACAAGCCCCGGCTCTATCTGTATGTTGACCACCTGTCCGCGGCGCGCGTAGCTTTTGCCGCGCGCGAGACGCCCCGCGTCGATGCACTGTTCCATTATCTCGACCCAGCGGCGCGACCACCAGTTTGAACCGTAGCTGTGCCCGCGCGCCGTGCGTGATTTTATCCCGCAGCGCGTCTCGCGCGGCTTTTTATATTTGTAGAATTTCACTTCGCCATCGAATGCCATTATAGATTCTCCACCGCGTCCTTATCCAATGAGAACAGTTCGTGCAGATCGCTGTCGGAAATTTCGGTGAGCCAGCTTTCGCCTGTGCCGACCAGCATCTGCGCAAGTTCTTTTTTACTCTCTATCAGTTTTTCTATTTTTTCTTCAAGCGTTCCGCGGCAGCAGAAGTAGTGCACCTGAACGTTGTTCTCCTGCCCTATGCGGTAGGCGCGGTCTACAGCCTGCTGCTCGACGGCTGGGTTCCACCAGCGGTCGAACATTATGACGTGGTTTGCGCGCGTGAGGTTCAGCCCAGTGCCTCCGGCCTTAAGCGACAGCACGAAGAATGGCGGCGCGTCTTCGTCCTCCTGGAAGCGGCGCACCATCTCCGCGCGTTTTTCGCGAGGCACGCCGCCGTGAAGGAAGAGCGCCTCGCGCCCGAAGGTCTCCTGAAGGAATTTTTTGAGCAGCGCGCCCATCTCGGCGTACTGAGTGAAGATGAGAGCGCGGTCGCCGGCGGCGAGCATCTCCTCCGCAAGCTCCGAAAGCCGCGCCATCTTGCCGGAACGGTTGTCATATTCCGATTTGTCTTTTATGTAAAGCAGCGGATGATCGCATATCTGTTTGAGCGCCGTTATCGCGCCAAGCACGATGCCTTTGCGCTGTATGCCCTCCGCGCCCGAAAGAGAACGCGCAAGCGCCGTTGTGACCGTGCTGTAAAGCGTCGCCTGCTCGCGCGAGAGCGGGCAGAATTCTTTTGTCTCTATCTTCTCCGGCAGGTCGCTGATTATTTCTTTGTCGGTCTTCAAGCGGCGCAGGATGAACGGAGCGGTGAGACGGCGCACCTTGTCCATCGCCTTTTTTTCTCCCGCCTGCACGGGGCGCAGTATTTCGCGCGAGAAGCGCGCGCGGTTTGGCATTAGGCCCGGCATCAGAAATTCCATAAGCGACCACATGTCGCCCACGTGGTTCTCCACCGGCGTTCCCGTGAGAGCGATATGCCAGTCGGCGCGTATGGAGCGAGCCGCGCGCGACTGGCAGGTGTCGGGGTTCTTTATGTTCTGCGCCTCGTCGAGAATGACTCCGGCCCAGTCTACCTTTGAAAAGAGTGTGTTGTCGCGGTAGAGCAGCGAGTATGACGATATTACAATGGTGTCGGCGAGCGCCTCCGCCGTGAAGGCCTCTTTTTTGTTGCGTTTCTGGCCGTGGTGGAGCAGCGTCTCCATGCCGGGGACGAATTTCTGCGTCTCGCGGCGCCAGTTTTCCATTACGGAGGTGGGGCAGATGAGCAGCACGGGACGTTTTTCGCCCATCGCGCGCAGTTTTTTTATCAAAGCGAGCGTCTGTACGGTCTTGCCGAGTCCCATATCGTCTGCAAGACAGGCGCCCATGCCCATTTTGACCAGCCGCGCAAGCCACGCAAGCCCTTTTCCCTGATAGGGCCGAAGCGTGCCGACAAAGCCGTCCGGCGGCTCCATCTCTTCCAGCGGCGCGGCTCCCGTGAGCATCGAGCGCACGGAGGCGAGCCACGGAGAGCCGGTCACTTCGGAGATGGGCGCGTCGTTGTGCTCCTCTCGCAGCGAGGAAAGCAGCGCCTCTTTGCGCTCCATCTTCTCCGGCAATTTTTTGAGCGCGGATGTTATTTTTTCTATTTCGTCGCGGTAAAGTATCACCCAACGGCCGCGTATGTTGGTAAGCGGCGTCTTAAGCTCCGTAAGCATCTCAAGTTCGTCCGCGGTCAGTGTGTCTCCGCCGAGCGCGACGGACCAGTCTACGTCGAGCATGTCCGTCAGCTTTATCTGCCCCTGCGCGGAGAAGGAGGCGGGGTCGCTCAGCGTCGCCTTAAGCGATAGTTTCGGGCGTCCCGAGAGGTCGCCCCACGCGCTTGGGAACTGCACCTGTATGCCTTCGTCCATGACGGCGGGCAGGTGGTTTTCAAGAAAATCGAACAGTTCATCGAGCGAGAGCCGGCATTCGCACGGGTACGGGGCGTCGAGGCTCGCCGCTATCGCGGGCACCCGCGCGGCCGTCTGCCCCAGTATCTGAAGCATGTAGCGGCGAGGGTTCGTCTGTGTGTGCTCAAACCACCGGCGTTCGGCCTCAGTCGGGCTCCATACGCGTTCGGCGGGGATTATCAAGGTCGGGTCCTGCGTGGACTGGAGATGCCACGAGAGTATCCATTCCTTTTCTTTGGGCTTTTGTTTGCGCTTTGACTTCGGCGCGTCGCCTTCCAGCTCCTCTTCCGGCTCGTACGGCTCTTCGAGGCGCATAAAAAGCCGCCACGGCTGCGCCGTCACCGCCTTAAGCGAGTCGGCCCAGGCTCGTATCTGCGGGTAGAGCGAGGTCATCTCTTCGTCCCATTTAAGAAGCGGCGCCTTTTGCCATATAAGCGAACGAAGCCATATCTCGTGCGGGTTGCCGGCGTTCACCTTGCGCCCGCGTTCCGCGGCCTGAGACTGCGAGGCGCGTATCATCATGTCAAGCAGCGATTCAAGCAGGGAGAAGGAAGCGGCCCTCCGTCCGCGCGGCGCGGTAAAAGGCGCGGAGGCCGAAAGCCCGCAAAGAAGCGCCGGCATCGCCGAAGCGAACGCGGTAAATTCGTCCTGATATTTTGCAAGTATCATCGGACGCCATTGCGAGACGTAACCCGCCTCTTCCCGCTTCATGTCTGGCATGTAGGAGCCGCGCTGCACCAGCGCCGCCGTGTATTCGGCGGCGCGGCACAGATATTTTATGTCGTCGCCAAAGAGAACGCCGGGGATGCTGAGCCGCTCGTCGCTTTCGCGGTATAGGCGGATGAGCTCCATAAATTCGTCAAAGCTGAGCACGACGGCCTCCGTGGAATATAAAGCGGCGGTAATCGGCCCGTCGCTTGCCGCGTCGCCCAGTATCGGGTTTGAGGGAACCGGCAGGCCGCCGCGTGAGGGCAGAAGCAGAAATATCTCCGCCGTCTCTTCGGAAGAACTTTTTCTGCCGTGGCGTATAGCCGCCTCTTTCAGCGCCGCGCGCAGCTCACGCGAGTCCGCGCCCCACGGATGCCTCGGCGCGCGCTCTGTTTCATTATTCGAGATATGCGAGAATTTTCTATGTTCAAAGGAGCACTCGCCCCATAGATATATTTTATCGTTTTCAAGTCCGCAGTGAAGAATTAACATAAACAACCTCTTTACATAACATTACGATTTATTGAACCAAACGAGCGCGGCGCGCAAAGCGCCGCGCGTGCAGCATCATTCAAAGCAGCTTCCGCCTATGAACTCCCTTATGATGGAGAGGTTCGGCACGTCGTCCGACGGTATGACGGGAACATAGTCAAGCAGCGCAAGCAGACGGTTCGCCTCTCCGTAGACGGGAGAGCTTTCGCGGACGGTCTTAAGCAGCGGCAGCACGTAGCCTTTCAGCACGGGGATCTCATAGGCTAAAGAGGTGTTGAAGGTGGCGTCGGCCCGCTCCTGATAGGGGAAGATGTGTTTGTGGGAGCCGCGAACGACAGAGGGCCACTGTGAAAGGGTGGCCTCCGCCCCGTGTCCGCGCGTGCGCGCGTCGCGCACCATGCGGCGCAGGAGGCGGGTGTCGGTCGTGCCTATGCGGTTGTGGAAATCTATGTTCGTCCCAGTGAGGGGGCAGATGAAGATGCCGTATTTATTTTCAGCGGGGATGCTTGCGGTAAGTTTCTGATTGAGGCCGTGTATCCCCTCTATGACCAGCATCTCGTCTGGCGCCAGGCGCATTTTGAAGCCCTTCGTGCGGCTTCCTGTTATGAAGTCGAACTTCGGCACATCGACCTCTTCTCCCGCAAGCAGCGCCGATATGTGCTCGTTGACGAGTTCAAGGTCAAGCGCCTCCAGCGCCTCGAAGTCCGGCTTGCCGGAGCGGTCAAGCGGCGTCTGCGCGCGGTTCACAAAATAATTGTCAAGCTCAAGCGTCGCGGAGTTTATGCCTGATGAGAGCAGCTGCACGCGCAGACGGCGCGACGAGGTGGTCTTGCCGGAGCTTGACGGCCCAGCGAGGCAGAGCAGCCGCACGTTTGGGCGTTCCTCTATCTGGCGCGCGATGTCGCTGAGCAGCCTCGTGTGCAGCGCCTCGCAGACCATCACCAGGTCACGCGAACGGCCAGCGGAGACGTGGCTGTGGATGCCGGCCATAGTGCTTATTTTAAGGCGCTCTAGCCACCGAGTGTGTTCCTGTATGAGGTGGAATATTTTCGGCGACTCCTCAAAGGGCATCACTTTTTTAGGGTTCCCAAAGCTGGGGCCGGAGAGGAATATCCCTCCGTGATAAGAGTGGAGTTCAAAGGTGGGAGCAAGCGCCGTGTTGTCGGCGAGCGCCCCTCCAAAAAAATCATAGATGCCGCAGCAGTTGTAAAGGATCACGGGGTCGTTGCCGACCCAGCGCAGCAGCTCTTCTTTGTCGAAATAGCCCTGCTCGTGCATTATAGCGCGCGCTACGTCTATCGGGAAGACCTCGCGCGTTATCGGCACTGCGCCCTCCACCATACGGCGCATCTCGGCCGCCAGCTCTTCACATTCCTCGCTTGATATCTCTCCGTCCGGGGACTCGTAAAAATATGAATAGAGCATGGACTGAGTGAGGTTCAGCCTTATTTTTTTAAGCAGCGACGCAGACGACGTCAGCATGAACGATAATGTTTTGAGGTAGACTTCTATGCCCTCGATGCTTTCGATGGTTATAAATTCCACAAACGAATCCATCACTATCTCCCACGAAAGCGGGCGCTGCACCCTGTTGACGCGGCAGGCCATTACATCTCCCTTGTTGGGGAAATCTACCCGCTGAAGCAGATTTTTCGCGGTGATGGGTTTTTCTGTCCTGTATGGGAGCATCTCTTTGAATCGTATCTCTATACTCAAGTTATTTACCCCATTTCGTGTAAAGTGGCAGACATTAAACTTCATCTTGTCATTTTAACACAAAGGCGGGGGATGTGCACGCTGTGCATCACTCCCCCGCCACCGGCTTTTTTAAAAAACGCTGCCGCTTTATTGTGTTAGTTTATGACGACCTTCTCTACGATTACCTTTTTGAGGGGCCTGTCCATCGAGTCGGTGTCCACTTTGCCGATTTTCTCAACTACGTCCATGCCGGAGACGACATGGCCGAAGATGGCGTGCTTGCCGTCAAGCCACGGCGTGGGGACAAGCGTGATGAAGAACTGCGAGCCGCCTGTGTTCGGGCCTGCGTTCGCCATTGAGAGTATGCCGGGCTTGTCGTGTTTGAGGCCCTTGCCAAACTCGTCGGGAATGACATATCCGGGGCCGCCGGTTCCGTTGCCCTTGGGGTCGCCGCCCTGGATCATGAACTGGTCGATGACGCGGTGGAATGAAAGACCGTTGTAATAGCCCTTCTTCGCAAGGTCTACGAAGTTCTTCACCGTCTTGGGGGCGAGGTCGTTGTAAAGTTCGATCTTGAATGTGCCGTAGTTTGTATCAAAGACCGCCACTTCGCGTTTTGCAGCCGCTTCCGCGGGCTCCGCTCCGTCCGTCTGGGGAGAGGCGAGCGGCATGATCACCGCGGCCGCAACCATTGCGCTAAGCGCCAACATTTTCATCATGTTAATCCTCCGTTTTTATTAAAGTTTTTATCTTTGTGATTCTAACATATTTTACGCGCTATGACACTCGCTCAACTGTCGAAAATTATCCTCACCTGACACTCTTTGATGAAGCCTACCGGCATGTAGGACATTTTAGCCGCGCGCAGCCCGGCGTCGTTCATGTCCTCCTCCCTGTTTACGATTTGAAGCTCCGGGTGCTCCTCCACCATGTGCGAGAGAAATTCCTTGTTTATCACCTGATAGGCGGCGCCGTATTCGAGGCTCGCCTTTTCGTAATGCACGACGAGCGTGCTGCCGGCAAGCTCTCCTATCGTATATGCGATTATATTGCCGTCAAGCGTTATCGCGCCGCCGCAGAGGTTCGGTATCCGGTACCAGTTTTGCAGTATCTTTTGTATGCCGTGGTTTTCCTGCATCAGCCCCATCGTCGTCCCGCAGTGGTTCACCTGACACCACGAGTACTGAAAGTCGACTATCTCGGGAAGGAGCTGTTCCGTAATCGGCTGATAGATATAATCGTAGTTTTTGCGGAACTGGTTGACGCGGTTGCGCTTCTTCATATATTTATTGCCGGCGAGAGAGGCGAGCTGCCTGATGTCATAGAGGTATTCCCACGTGCCGCGGTCATCCACGACCTGAACTGTGGCGCAGTCCGCAAGCTCCGCGCTCCATATATTGGCGAGCTCCTCCGGCACCAGCGACAGCGTTATCTCATGCCCGTAGCGCTCGCGGAGTATACGCGGCCAGTCGTCGCGCATCCAGTTGCCGACGGGAGCCAGGTCTGAAAGCCCTACCTTGCTCTGGTGCAGCCAATATAGATCCGTCGTCTCGTCATAGGCCAACTGTGTGCCGAAATCGGCCCCGAGGCTCCATATAACGGGGAAACAGTAATCCGACGCGAGCTGCGAACACATCTCCCAGTGTTTTACATATCTGGGCGCCTCCGCTAATGTTATTTCCTGAAAATTCAATTCCACGCACATTCCCTCCGTGCTTTCTATATACCGTATCGTTTTATATAAAAATATTCTAGATTGACGTTACCGTATAAGGATATACTTTTTTTTGAAAATCGGCCATAGCAAAAAGGCATATATCTGATAAAATTCTATAGTGAGATATGATGCCGTAAGGCAATTATAAATAGATCAGCGAAGAGGGCCTGTTTTCATGAGTAATGACGATAAAGAAATAAAAACAATAGATGAAACTACCGACAACAACGTCGGAGAGATAAAATGCCCCGAGACCGTCCCCCACGACCAGCAGGGAATGACGGACGAGGAACGCGAGTGGAGCGCAAAAACGCCGCCGCGCCGCAAGGTGCCGCGCTGCGTCTTCATAGGCATAGCCATAGCGCTGCTTGCCGCCTTCGGCGGCGGCGGCTGGTGGTATTACCGTGTCAACGTGCTGCCGGAAAAATATTATCTGCGCGCCGAAGCGCTCTTCAACCAAAAGGAATACGCGAAGGCGGAGGAGCTCTACAAAAAAATAATGCGCATACGCCCCGAGCGCCGCGACATCCTCTTCAAGATAGGAAACTGCCGCGAAGAGCGCGGAGACAGGCGCGCCGCCATCTCCTATTACGAAGAGCATCTAAAGACCGCGAAAAACGACGTCAAGGCGATGACGCGCGTAGGCTGGCTCTACATGGAAAACGGCGAATATGAAAAGGCGCTGAAATGGCTCAAAGAGGCGGCGAAACGCCGCAACAAAGACGCCGAGATATGGAACCTCACTGCGCAAGCCGCGGAAAAGGCGGGCGACATCCCCGAAGCGGCTCATGCCTTGTCGCGCCTCTCGCAGATATATAAAGAGCCTGAAAAGAAAATGGCAAGCGGCAAAGAGCTGCTTCGCATAGGCGCCTATAAAGAGGCGATAGACGCATTTTCGCTCGCGGCGAAGCTCGCGCCCGACGACAAGGCGCCTCTGCACGCCATACACGCCGCGAAGGTGATGCTTGGCGCGCCGACGAACCCGCGGCTCGTGATCGTGCCCGGCAAATCGCTTGGTTCGGTGCTGCTTGATTCAACAAAAGACGAAGTGAAGGCCGCAATGGAAAGCCGCGGCCCCGACCGCAAGGAGTTCGGCCATGTCGGCGGAAAATCTATAATAGCGGAAAATCCTGTTGAGATATGGAGCTACAACATAAACGACCCCTCGCGCGAATTTAAAATAATCTTCATGAACGGCAAGGTCTTTGAAATAGAGACGGCCTCGCCCAGCTTCAAAACCGAAAACGGCCTTGGCCTTTCAAACTTCCTCATGGCAAAAAACTCAGATAAGCTCAAATGGCGCAAAGAGGCGCGCAACAGCGCGATACTCTGCCTCGCAAAAGAGGGCGGCCTTACATTCTACGCGGCAGACGTGACGCCGGACGGCGCGGAGGCGCGGTACAAACGTCTGCGCGTACACCACGGCGACGTCGGCATAGACAACATAGACGGCTTCTCGCTGCTCGACCTTTTTGAAAACAACCGTTAGACGAACGTCGGCTCTTTCGCCCCAACTGTAAAGCTCTATTTACCCGCGCCCGCGCGAATTTTGATTCACGAAACGGCGGACATGTTATACTTTTTCCGTGTATGACGGGAAGGGAATGTTTTTATGGCAGCAGATCCGCTTATAGTTTTAAAAAAAGTATTCGGCTACAGCTTTTTTCGAAAAGGCCAGGCAGAGATAATAGAAGCGGTGGCCGGCGGACGCGACGCGTTGGGCGTCATGCCCACCGGAGCTGGAAAGTCGCTCTGTTATCAGATCCCCGCTATAATGGCGGGAGGCCTCTCCGTCGTCATCTCCCCGCTCATCTCGCTCATGAAGGATCAGGTAGACGCGCTGCTGCAAAACGGCGTGCGCGCAGCCTCAATAAACAGTTCTATGGAATGGGAGCAGTCGGCCGACATCTTCCGCCGCGTCCGCGCGGGCGAGATACGCCTTCTGTACGTAGCGCCGGAACGTCTTGAGGGAGAGGGCTTCGGCGAGTTTCTGCGCTCCATTTCGATAAGCCTCATCATAGTGGACGAGGCGCACTGCGTCTCGCAGTGGGGACACGACTTCCGGCCCTCATACCTGAACATCGCGCCTGTGATAGCCTCGCTTCCCAAAAGGCCGCCGGTCGCCGCCTTCACTGCAACAGCGACTCCTGAGGTGAGCCTGGACATAGTGCGTCAGCTTGCGCTGCGCGACCCTTTTCTGCTCACTACCGGGTTTGACCGCGAAAACTTATTCTTCCACGTCGACCACCCCGCGGACAAAAACTCGGCAATGATGCAGTACGTATCGCAGTACCCGAACGTATCGGGCATAATCTATTGCTCGACGCGCAAAAACGTTGAGGCCGTCTGCGAACGGCTTCGCGCGCACAAGATAAACGCGGTGCGCTACCACGCAGGTCTTGCCGACGAGGAGCGCCGTATAAACCAGGAAAAATTCATCTACGACAAAGCCTCCGTGATAGTGGCCACGAACGCCTTTGGAATGGGCATAGACAAGTCCAACGTGCGCTACGTGCTGCATTACAACATGCCGTCGAACATAGACGCCTATTATCAGGAGGCGGGGCGCGCAGGGCGCGACGGGCTGCCCTCGGACTGCATACTTTTTTTCAGCCAGAAGGACGTCATGACGGCGCGCTTTTTTATTCAGCAGAGCCCGGAGGAGGCACGGCCAGCCGCGCGGCGCAAGCTTCAGGCGATGGTCGATTACTGTCATACGGCTGATTGCCTTCGGGGGTATATATTAAAATATTTCGGAGAGAGCGACGTACCAGAAAAATGCGCCGCCTGCGGCAACTGCACCGAGACGCGCGAGATGGTTGACGTCACTGTGGAGGCCCAGAAGATACTCTCCTGCGTCTACAGGATGGCGGAGGCCACGGGAGGCGGCAAATACGGCGCCTCCATGCTGGTGAACGTGCTGCGCGGCTCAAAACGCGAAGATATTAAAAAACTCGGCTTCAACGCCATCTCCACCTACGGCCTGTTGAAGGACAGAAGCCAGCAGAACGTCCGCGACATGGTGAATTTCCTCGTGGCCGAAGATTATCTGCAAACTGAAAACGGAGACTTCCCCGTGCTCGCCTTCACGGAACGCACAATGCCATTTCTTCGCAACGCTGCGCCGCTTGTCATGCGCCGCACAGAAGAAAAGGCGGCAAAGGAAGAAAAGCTCAAAAAACACACAAAGAGCGCGGAAGTGATAAACAGCGATCTCTTTGAGGAGCTGCGCCAGCTTCGCAAGGCGATAGCGGACGAGGACTCCGTGCCGCCCTATGTCGTCTTCTCCGACAGGACGCTCACCGCCATCTGTGACATGCTGCCTTCGACCGACCAGGAATTTCTCGAGGTTCCCGGCGTCGGCGCGGCAAAGCTGGAGCGCTATGGTGACGCCTTCCTCACCGCCGTCAACGACTGGAAGGCGAGGCGCCCGCATCAATGATGACGAACCTTTTATACGGCCGCAGCCGCAGGGGTGGTGCCGTGATTGACAGCGATTCTGGAAGACAGAGCAAACGCAAAAAAATAGTGCTGCTCGCCCTGGGATTTTTCTTTATGTTCGGCTACTCCAACGTCTCCTACCTGCTGCCCATCTATTACGCAAACGCAGGTTTCACGCAGGCTCAGTCCGGGCTGCTCGTCTCTGCCTTTTATTTTGCCACGCTCATTTTCCGCCTGCTTTTAGGAAACCTTCTGGTGCGCAGCGGATTCAAACGGCTTTTCGCAATAGGAGGCGTACTTACGGTGGCGGCCTCGCTTTGGATAGTATTTGCCGGCAACTCGTTCGTCTGCGCCTTTGCCGCCCGTTTTATGCTCGGCGCAGGCACCGCCTTCTCTCAGATAGCGCTTGCCACCTATCAGTCGCTCGCCTTCGATGAGAAAGAGCGCGGCTTTGCCTTTTCCCTCATCATGGCGGGCGGCCTCGCTCCGATGATGACCGTAGTGCCGCTTGCGGACTGGCTTTTATCGCACGGGCATTTCACATCCTATATCCTGATTCCTATGTCCCTTGCGGCCGCAATGGCCCTCCTAACCGTCTTTGTGCTGAAGACGGAAGACGTCGCGCTTGAAACTCCAAAAAACAACGGCAACATCTTCAAGGGCATCGCCGACTGCTTCAAGATACCGGGGCTGTCGCTTGCGCTCTTTTCGATGTTTCTCTTTTCGCTGACGGACGCGGCCTCCGCCTTTATGGCCTCAATGACCAGCAGCTACGGCCTCATGGCCTCATACTTTCTCTCGACAAACGCCGTCATAGGCGTTGCCGTGCGCCTCTTTTTCGGCAAAGTACTCGACCGCTACCCGCGCAAAAAACTCTCCGTGCCGATAATAGCGGGAATGTCGCTGATGCTGCTCTTTGCCTCCATCCACCCCAGCCGCGCCTCGCTGATGGCCCTAGGCCTTCTCTTCGGCGTCGGCATGGGATTTGGTTTCCCGCTGCATCTGGCGCTCGTCTCGGACAACGCGCCAAAAAGAGTGCAGCCTCAGGCGATAGCTCTGATGTGGTTTTTCACGGCGCTTGACTTCGCGCTGGTGCCCCTTGCAACGTCATACATAAGCGCCTTCACCACCCCCGTCGTCGGTTTTCGCGCCGTCGTCCTCTTCGTGCTCGCGGGAGCCGCCTTCGCCCAATACAAATGGCGCAGGCTGGCATAAAGACCGGCCCGCGCCTCACACCGCGCATGCGATAACTTAAAAAGGCGTACCGCTACTGCCGGTACGCCTTTATTATCTCTTCAAAACGATTCTGCTGCCATAGCCACTGTTCCGGCTCCAATATTATTCGTTTTTCAAGTTCGAGGCATATCGCCTGAGTCAGTTCAAGCGCCGCCTCTGGAGTATTTTCACGCGGCGGCTCCATCGCACAGCCAAAAGATATCTTAGCCTTGTAAGGCGCCGCCCGCGTGCAGGTGACGGGAACCACCGATGCGTCGGCCGCCAGCGCGCAGCGCGCCGGCAGCGTCGTAGTAGATGTCTCTTGCCCCAGGAAGGAGACTTTCGCCCCTTCGCGCACCGCGCGTCTGTCTCCGGCGACCAGCAGTATCTCACGGCCCTCCAGCTCTTTTTCCAGATAGGCGGCCAGCCCTTGCGGCGTATATTTTTCTATCTCGCCGTGTCGGTGGAACGAGCAGCCCGCGCCGTAATTTCTTTTGAGCCAGGCGCTGAGAAAAGCCCAGTTGCCCATACGAGCGGAGACGGCGATCACCTTTCTGCCCGAGGCAAGCGCCGCGTCCAGCTCTTCGCGCATTTTTATATCTACGGCCATGCTGTCTAAAAGCCCAGGGTCGTTCTGCCACGCCGCGTACTCCAGCAGATTCCAGACAAGATTGTCATACGAACGCCGGAGTATCTGTTTTTTCCTAAATTTAGGCTTTGTTGGAAAAATAAGTTCTATGTTTCTACGCGAGACGTCTTGGCGCAACCCCGTCGTCCTCATTGCAAAAGCAAAGAAGGAGGCGGCTTTGTCTGCCCGCCATCCCTCTTTTATTATCCTATTGAAAATTTTAAAAAATACTTCTTTATGCTTGTTGTGGTCCATACTTTAAAGACTTAACCCTCGTTTGCAGCTTTAGCAAATTTCTGGTTGCCGGCTCGCGCGCAGTCGGAGAACATACCCTCAGCCTTTTCGACCTTGCTGATGCAGACCTCGCCGCAGATGATGCCGCCCTTTTCGATTGCGATCGTGTTAGTCGTAACATTGCCGAGAACGAACGCGCTCTGCTTGAAATAGACGTCCGTCGCGGAGAAAATGTCGCCCTTGACCTTGCCGTCTATAAAAAGCTCCTTCGCGGAGAGAGAGCCTATGACCTCTGTTCCCTTGTTGACCTTTATCGTTCCGTTCGCGGTAAGGTCGCCGCTTACAGTGCAGGATCTCAGTTCTATGTTCTCACCTGAGACGTTGCCCTTGATGTTGCCGGCGAGCACGACGTTGCCCTTGGTGGAGATATTTCCTGTGATCTCGCCCCTCATGTCGATATCGCCGCTTGAAAGAAGCTCTCCCACGATGCAGGTCCCCTCTGATATTACGGAAACCTCCGACTTGCGGACCTCTTTTCTCTCCGGACGAGGTATTATAACAGGTTCTGCAACCGTTCTTTCTTCGATCACCATCGGCTGTACCGACTGCTCGTCGTCATTCTTTTTTAAAGGGAAGATCTCTCCCAGCGCCGTTTTGAAATTCCGCATATAATCCATAATAACTACTCCTTTATTTTGTAAAAGTAAGAGGCCTGCAACTTGATTTCAATGGCTTAAAGACATAGTTTTTTGCCTTCAGTGAAACAACGATAGCGTCCAGCGCGCTCAGCGACAGCTCGGAGGTATCGTGCATCAATACGACGTTCGGATGCCTTCGGCTGACATTATCCGCTACATTCGAGACAATATTGGCGCGTAGCACCCTCTTTGCGGCATCTCCCGCGGATACGTTCCAGTCGAAAAACCGGAACCCCCTGCGCAGCATTTCAGCCGTAAGCTCCTCGTATATCCTGTAATTGAATACATTGATACTGCCTCCCGGGAAACGGAAAAGCCCGCTTTGTTTGCCAGTCAGCGAATAAATTGCGTTATTTACCTTGGCAAAGTCGCTCAAATAAGCGTCAACGCTCGAATATATCTCCTTATAGCGGTGGCTGTACGTATGAACCGCTATAGTATGCCCCTCTTTGTGCATCCTGCGGATAATGTCCGGATATTTTTCAACGTTCGTCCCCACTACGAAAAAGGTGGCGTGGATGTTATGCTTTTTCAAAATATCAAGAAACGCTCCGGTATGCTTTGACGGACCATCGTCAAAGGTCAAATACACGTCGTTGTTGTCAAGTTCCTTTTCCTCATCGGGAACCGCATAAAGCTTTGCATATTTATTTTTGTATGGAAAATAGGTTGCTTTGGACGCGGCAGGCTTCTGTGTATCAGACGGCGTATCTACAGCGTCGGTACGTTTTTGTATAGGCGCCTCTTTTGCGGGAGCCCGGTCGTCCCCTTTATAAAAATAAACACGAACGCTAAAATAACATAAAACGCTCGCAGCCACTAGTAATATCGTTAAAATAAGATGCCTGAAAAATTTTACACTGCCCAAATATCCCATAAAACTCACGTCACCTGACTATGCACCATACAGACTACATCATAATATTTTTAAATACTATTGTTCACGAAGTAAGTGTATCAGCAACCCCATCATTTTGCAAGACTTTTTGAGCGCAAGATGAATGCTATTTAAGTGCGGCGGCTTTCAAAACTTCTAAACGCGCAGACTGTCTGCCAACAAAAAAGAGAGCCAAGACCGAAGTCTCAACTCTCTTTTTTTAATTAATCTCGGCGCCGATCTACTCTCC